>NZ_VMMV01000024.1:55693-75382 GCF_013277375.1 Streptococcus sp. 3613 | reverse complement strand
CTCAAAACACCGTTTTGAGGTTGCAGATAGAACTGACGAAGTCAGCTCAAAACACCGTTTTGAGGTTGTAGATAAAACTGACGAAGTCAGCTCAAAACACCGTTTTGAGGTTGTAGATGAAACTGACGAAGTCAGCTCAAAACACCGTTTTGAGGTTGTAGATGAAACTGACGAAGTCAGCTCAAAACACCGTTTTGAGGTTGTAGATGAAACTGACGAAGTCAGTAACCATACCTACGGCAAGGCGAAGCTGACGTGGTTTGAAGAGATTTTTGGAAAGTATTAACACCTACAGACAAGCCTGACGATAGCAAGAACTACCCTACTCGATAGGTATCGGCTTTTGCTTTCTGAAAAAAATTATTTTAAGCAATTTGACAAAGCTAGCAACAAAAAATTCTATAAATATTTCCATGATAAAACGCATAGTATCAAGTCTTCTTAATCCCCTGATACTATGCGTGTTTGTGATTTTTAAGATTTTGTGCCTAGAGTCGACTCCTTATTTTAGATATTTGAAAGGAATCTCACTCCCACAGAGCCAGTTATAAACCTGGTCATTGACAAAAACATTCATGGCTTCGTGGGCATACTCAGGCATGATGCGATAAGCCTTATCGCAGATCAAACGATTGTAAATCGCAAACTGGGTAATGGGATAGCAAACATCGTCGTCCAAGCCCGTAATCATCTTAACCTCACCTTGGATACGATGGGCAAGATTTTTGACATCGATATAGGCAAGGGTCGCCATGATTTCCTCCTCTGTTTCATGAAAAGGATCGTGGAACTTGAAATAACGGAAAAGTTCATCATAGGCCTCACTAGTATTGCCAATCTCAATCACCCGTCTGAAGTCTGACAAGAAGGGATAGATGGAAACTGTTTTCTGAATTCGAGGATTGAGCGCTGCTGCAACCAAAGCTAGAGCACCACCTTGAGAGGCACCATAGCTAGAAAGACGCTTCTCATCTACCTCAGGCAGATTAGCAATAATTTCAACCAACTGGTAAATATCCAGATAAACATCCTTATAAAAGAGGTGATCCCGACCCTCCACAGCACCACGGATAATATGTCCCTTAACCGTATTTCCTAGAGGAGAACGCAAACCGTCTTGTGAATAGCCCGACTGGCCTCGAACATCCATGGAAACAACACCGTAACCAGCTACGGTGAAGCCCAGCATGTCGGCCCAATCCCAGCCACGTCCCATATAACCATGAAAATGGAAGATTAGTGGAACCTTCTCCTCACTCTTTGGAAGAACAATGCGTGCATAAACCTTTCCTTCCTTGCTTCCTTCAAATGTTAACTCATAGCACTTGACTTGAGGAATGTGGAAATCTCTTTCCTCCAAGTGGTAGGATGGAGGTGTGGAAACATTTTTCACTTCCCCATCCCAGAAAGCATCAAAGTCTTCCGGAACCTCATCCCTTCCTCTATAGGTCTTAATTTCTTCTAGCAAAGCTGGATTTTTCATAGCATGCTCCTTTTATTTTGTAATCGTTACCACAACTGTAGCATATCTATGTAATCAATGCAAGAAAGAAGGGTAAATAGAAAGTGAATTTAGATTCTTTACTTTTAGGATGATGGGCTAAAAGTAGTTTTAGAAACGAAAAAAGAGCATTTCGCTCTCTCTTCTGTTTATACTAGTTTTTTGCTTCTTTCTTTTGAAAAGTGCTTGGGTAATTTACTTTAATCGTTACTGTCATATGAGAGTCCTCGTTTCTTTTTGATGACTCTAGTATAAGGGCCAAACCTGAAAGCTAGCTTAAGTTTTCCTTAGAGAAAGCTTAATCCAGATGTTCTTTCTTTTCCAGATGAAAGGCAATCATGCGCCACTCTGGATCCTCTTGCCAGCCTTCAATAGAACTAATGTAACTAGCAACTTTTCTAGCTTCTTCTAAAATCGGAAAATCCTCGATAATATCAGCCACTTGGAACTCTGGAAGCCCTGACTGTCTGGTTCCAAAAATCTCACCAGAACCACGCATTTTCAAATCTTCCTCCGCAAGGACAAAACCATTGGTGGTTTCTGTCATGATGCGCATGCGGTCTTTCCCAGAATCCGTCTTGGGATTGGCAACAAGAACAGCATAGGACTGCTTGTCCCCCCGACCCACACGACCTCTGAGCTGGTGAAGCTGACTAAGCCCGAAGCGATCGGCATCCATGATAATCATGACAGTCGCATTTGGAACATTGACCCCAACCTCGATAACCGTTGTTGAAACTAGAATATCTGTTTTTCTCTCCTTGAAATCCTGCATGATCTGGTCTTTTTCGTCACTCTTCATCTTACCATGTAGAAGAGCCACTTCTGCCTTACCTGCAAAATGAGCCGTCAACTCCTCTGATAAGGCAATGGCATTTTTCAGATCTAGAGCTTCTGATTCTTCAATCAAGGGAGAGATGACATAGGCTTGAGAACCTTTTTGAATTTCCCCCTCTAACCAAGTCAAGACCTGAGGTAAGTGCTCATGCTTGATCCAGCGTGTCACAATAGGCTTCCGACCTGCTGGCATCTGGTCGATAATGGAAACATCCATATCTCCGAAGGCTGTGATGGCCAGCGTCCGTGGAATGGGAGTCGCCGTCATCATGAGGACATCTGGATTGTCGCCTTTTTCCCGTAAAATACGCCTTTGCCCCACACCAAAACGGTGCTGTTCATCGATGATAATCAAGCCAAGGCGAGCATAATCCACTCCATCCTGAATCAGAGCGTGGGTTCCGATAATCAAATCAGCCTCACCCTTGGCAATGGTCTCCAAGACTTCTCTCTTTTCTGCAGCTTTTAAGGAACCTGTCAAGAGAGCCAGTTTTAGGTCTGGAAAGAGACTCTGTAGACTCTCAAAGTGTTGCTCTGCGAGAATTTCTGTTGGTACCATGAGGGCTGATTGGTAGCCAGCTGTCACTGCCGCAAACATAGCCAAGCCAGCGACCACCGTTTTTCCGCTCCCCACATCCCCTTGCAAGAGACGATTCATGTGGTGATCCGACTTCATGTCTGTCAAAATTTCCTGTAAACTCTTTTCTTGAGCTGGGGTCAAGGAAAAAGGTAGATTTTCTTTAACTACTGTCACTTTTTCCTGAGACCAATTCAGAACCAGACCACTTCCCTGAACTCTATTTTCAGACTTGAGCGTCTGCAATTGCATTTGAAAATAAAAGAGTTCCTCAAATTTGATACGGCGAAGAGCCTGCTTGTATTCTGCCAAATCCTTGGGGAAATGCATGGCACGAACAGCCTGACAACGGGACATGAGTTTGTATTTGTCCAGCAAAGACTGGGGAAGATTTTCCTCAATCAAGAGGTCCAGTCCCTGATCAAAGGCTGTCTTGATAACTTTGACCAGACTGGCCTGACTGATTCCCTGAGCCAAGCGATAGACAGGTTGGAGATCATCTTCCACCTGAGCCAGGACCTTCATCCCAGTCAGACTAGCCTTGGCACGGTCCCATTTTCCAAAGACAGCAAGAGTTGCTCCCAACTCTATCTTATCAGCTAGATAAGGCTGGTTAAAGAAGTTCACCGCAAAAACGACTTCTCCCTGTTTGAGGCTAAAACGCAGGCGATTGCGCTTAAAACCATAATACTGGACACTGGCAGGAGTCACGACTTGACCAGAAAGAACTGCCTTTTCACCGTCTTCCAGATCTAGCACCTGCTTAGTCTTAAAATCTTCATAACGGAAAGGAAAGTAGAGCAAGAGATCTTGCAAATTTTCAATTCCTAGTTTGGCGTATTTTTCTGCTGACTTTGGTCCCACACCAGGTAAGACATGCAAGGGTTGATGTAGATTCATGCTCCACTCCTTTCTTTTCTAATAATATTCTCTCGGAATGCGGTCGCTAAGGAGACAAACTACCTCGTAGTTAATGGTTCCACGGTAGGCCGCTACCTGAGTAGCTGTGATTTCCTTGCCCCCGTTAGAACCAATCAAGGTTACCTTGGTTCCGAGTGGGTAAGGCTTAGGCAGACGAATGGTGATTTGGTCCATCGAAACTCGTCCAACAATTGGGCAAGCTTGACCATCTACCAAGACAGAGAAATTTTCCATATCTCGTGTCCAACCATCCGCATAGCCGATTGGCACCGTCGCGATGACTTGCTCACTATCCGCTTGATATGTCGCTCCGTAGCCCATGCAAGCTCCAGCTGGAACTGTCTTGACGTGAACCAAGGCAGATTCCAAGGTCAAGGCTGGAATCAAGTCATAGGGTAAATCCAAGACCTCTCCGCTAGGATTGAGACCATACATAGCATCTCCCATACGAACCGCATTGAAAATAGTCTCTACATGCCAAAGAGTCGTTGCAGAATTACTGGCATGAACCAGCTCTGGAAGACCTTTCATACTTGATAGAATGGTTTTAAACCGTTCTAACTGGGCATTAAAATAGTCATCTGATTCCTCATCAGCAGTCGCAAAGTGGGTAAAGATTCCTTCAACACGAACACCGTGTTGTCTGATCAAGTCTTGAGCCTGATCAGCCTCACTAGCCTCTCTAAAACCAATCCGTCCCATGCCTGAGTCAATCTTGAGGTGGACAGTCAAGCCAGTTAAATCTGCTTCCTTATCTAACAGTGCTTGAATCCACTCCAATCCAGCCACTGTCAAGGTGATGTCATATTCTTTAGCTAGAGTAACAGCTTCTAGCTCAGAAACTCCTAAAATAAGGATTTTCTTGCTGAGTCCAGCTTGTCTGAGTTCAATAGCTTCATCAATATTGGAAACGCAAAAGCCATCGACATCATCTTGAATCGCATTGGCAACAGCTACTGCCCCATGCCCATAGGCATTGGCTTTGACCACTGCCCACTTGAGTGTCCCCTCAGGGATATGAGCCCCCATTTGCTGAATATTGTGTCGAATAGCTCCCAGATGAATCAGAGCCTTGGTTGGTCTATGCGGACTAGCTTTCATGATTTTCCTCCAAAATGACACTGGCTGTCACAAACTGATCGGTATGGCTGATAGATAGCCAAATTTTTCCTGAAAATGGTGACTGACTAAAATAAGGCGCCCCGCGTTCATTGTTTAAGACTTCTAAATCCTGAAAACCGAGCTTGCCAATTCCCGTTCCCATGGCCTTGGAAAAGGCTTCTTTAGCCGACCAGCGACCAGCCAAATATTCGATTTGCCTGCGCCCTTTAAGACTGTTAAACCGTTCCATTTCCTTGGCTGTCAGCACGCGCTTGGCAAAGCCTTCATGTCGTGCAGCCGCTCTTTCTATCGAAGCCAATTCTTCGATGTCAATTCCGTGTCCAACTATCATTCTCATCAAAAGGAGTTGAGATTCCCCAACTCCATCCTTTTCACTTATTCTGCCAAGGTAGCATAGATTTCTTCTACCAAGGCCTCTGTATTTTCCCAACCTAGGCAAGGATCTGTAATAGAGCAGCCAAAGACCTCTGGTTGGTTTTGACGACCATCTGCTAGGTAAGATTCAATCATAAATCCTCGAACTGTCTTTTTAATTTTCTCATTCCAATCACGATTTTGCAAGGTCTGGCGAACAATTCGAATCTGCTCCATATACTGCTTGCCTGAGTTATCATGGTTGGTATCAATGAGGATAAAGGGATTTTCAAGTCCCATGGTTTCATAGCGTTCAATGGCTTGGAGTAGGTTTTCATAGTAGTAATTCGGCATATAATTGCCATACTCGTTAACTGCTCCACGGAGGATGACATGGGACAAAGGATTACCTGAAGTCTCAACTTCCTGCCCATGATAAAGGAAGGTTTGCTTATTTTGAGCAGCATAGATGGCGTTAAACATAACACCCAAATTTCCTGAGGTTGGATTTTTCATCCCTACTGGTGCATCAATCCCAGAAGCCACAAAGCGGTGCTCTTGGTCTTCCACAGAACGAGCTCCAACAGCATGGTAGCTGACCAAGTCATCCACCAAGATTAGATTTGACGGATAAAGCATCTCATCTGCCGTCGTCAAACCAGTCTCTGTAATCACTCGGTAGTGCAACTGGCGCACAGCCTGCAAACCGTTAATCAGGCTTGGAGCCTTAGAAGTGTCTGGCTGGTGAACCAACCCTTTATAGCCGTCTCCGTTGGTACGAGGCTTAGCAGTATAAACGCGCATAACCATGAAAATCTTGTCCGCTACCTTCTTTTGCAAGGCTGACAAGCGGCGGGCATATTCCAAGACAGCTTCTTCATTATCAGAAGAGCAAGGACCAATTACCAAAAGGAGACGGTCATCTTCCCCTGAAATAATGTCTGCCAATTCCCTGTCACGGCTTTCCTTGAGTCTCAAGGCTTCCGCAGACAATTGGGTTTCAGCCTTAATGACTTCCATATCGATTTCTTGACCTTTTTCAATAAATGCCATCTTATTCTCCTAACGTTTTGTAAATTTCTCTGACAAGAGCTTCTGTGTTATCCCAACCCAAGCAAGGGTCTGTGATAGACTTACCAAATACTTCTGGCTCATTTTGTCGACCATCTTCCAGATAAGACTCAATCATAAAACCACGAACGAACTGCTTAATTTTTTCATTCCAAGCACGGTTAATCAAGGTCTGGCGGACAATTCGGATCTGTTCAATATACTGCTTACCAGAATTGTCATGATTGGTATCAATGATGATAAAAGGATTTTCCAAGCCCATTTTCTCATACTGGGCAATGGTCTCAATTAAATTGTCATAATAGTAGTTGGGAATATTGTTACCATACTCATTAAGAGCACCACGAAGAATAGCGTGTGAAAGCGGGTTCCCAGTTGTTTCTACTTCTTTTCCTAAGAAAAGGAAACTTTGTTTGTTTTGAGCAGCATAAATCCCATTAAACATGACATTGAGATTTCCAGAGGTTGGATTTTTAAAACCAGTAGAAAATCCTGCCCCACTTGCCACAAAGCGGTGTTGCTGGTCTTCAACTGAACGGGCACCAACTGCCATGTAAGAAATCAAATCATCTACAAGCGGAAGGTTTTCAGGATAAAGCATTTCATCAGCAGTTGTCATCCCTGTTTCTGTGATGACACGATAGTGAAGATGGCGAACGGCTTTGATTCCATTGATAAGACTAGGCGCTTCTGTCGCGTTAGGCTGGTGAATCAAGCCCTTATAGCCATCTCCGTTGGTACGGGGTTTGGCAGTATAAACACGCATAACCATAAAGATACGATCTGCCACTTCTTCTTGTAGGACTGCCAAACGCTTAGCGTATTCAAGGACAGCTTCTTCGTTGTCAGATGAGCACGGACCGATTACCAAGAGAATCCGCTGGTCTTCTCCACGCATGATGGCTTCTAGCTCTTGATCGCGCTGTGATTTTCTCTCCAAAGCTTGGCCTTCTAATTTTGATAAGGCACGAACTTCTTCGATATTTATTTTAGGACTTTTTGCTGTAAATACCATAAGTCATCTCCTTATAAAGCAAACGGATACCAAGTAAAAATTTACTTTTCACAAGATATCCGCCTCTAAACTATCTCATTTTATTGTCTTTTACCGTGACAATTTTTAAACTTCTTACCAGAACCACATGGACAAAGTTGATTGCGTCCAATCTGGCTCAAATCCAAATCTTCTGGCATACTTGCTTGGTGAGCAGCGATATTGCGAGTCGCTGTTGTACTGATATGGCGTTCTGCCTGTGGTCTTTCTTGTTCATGAATTTGTGCTTTCATCATCAAGCGTGTCACATCAAACTCAATCGAACCAATCATATCATTAAACATACGGAAACCTTCTGCCTGATACTCAACAACAGGGTTGTTCTGAGCATAACCACGAAGTCCAACCGCGTTACGCAATTGATCAAGGGCATCGATATGATCTGTCCACTTGTTATCCACCACTCGTAGAATCAAAACTTTTTGGAATTCTTTAACTGCTTCTTCATCGCGTAGTTTTGAAACCTGACTATCATAAACCTTCAAGGCACGTTGGAAAAGCTCTTCCTTGATGGCCTTATCAGACAAGCCTGACAAATCTTCCATCGTAATAGAATCTTCTGGAAGCAAGTTGTACTTAGCAAAGTTCAAAATTGCTTCAAGTTTTTCATCTTGTTTGGCACGCGCATGACCATCGACGACACGTTCAATCGTGCGTTTGTGCATAGCCTGAATTTCAGGTGCCAAGTCACGGTCTGCAGTGATGACATCGTAACGTTGAGCATAGATAATCTCACGTTGTTCACGCATGACATCGTCGTATTGAAGGACTTGTTTACGGGTATCGTAGTTATTTCCTTCGACACGTTTCTGAGCTGCCTCAACCTGACGCGTCAACATACGAGACTCAATGGCCTCTTCAGACATATTCAAGCGTTCAAATATGCCTTTCAAGCGTTCAGAACCAAAACGTTTCATCAAATCATCTTCAAGAGAGAGGTAGAATTGTGACTCACCTGGATCTCCTTGACGACCTGAACGTCCACGAAGCTGGTTATCGATACGACGACTTTCATGACGTTCTGTACCAATCACACAAAGTCCTCCAAGTTCACGAACACCTTCACCAAGCTTGATGTCAGTACCACGACCCGCCATGTTGGTTGCGATGGTAACGGCACCACGTTGACCAGCATTCATGATGATTTGGGCTTCTCTATAGTGATTTTTGGCATTCAAGACTTCGTGAGGAACACCAGCTGCGACCAATTTCTTAGAAATATAGTCACTAGTTTCAACCGATACTGTACCAACCAAGACAGGCTGACCCTTTTGGTAACGAGCCTTAACGTCTTCGACAACCGCTTTAAACTTAGATTCGATACTTGCATAAAGAAGGTCTGAGTGGTCAATCCGTTGAACAGGACGGTTTGTTGGGATTGGAATAACACGAATGTTGTAGATTTCACGGAATTCTTCTTCCTCAGTCTTACCTGTCCCCGTCATACCAGACAATTTCTTGTACATACGGAAAAGGTTTTGATACGTGATTGAGGCAGATGTCTTGGTTTCATCCTGGATTGGCACACCTTCTTTGGCTTCAATAGCTTGGTGCAAGCCATCAGAATAACGACGACCTTCCATGGTACGACCTGTAAATTGGTCGACAATCAAGATTTCTTGCTCTTCGCTCACCACATAGTCAATATCGAGAAGCATGATGTAGTTGGCACGAAGGGCGTTATCGATAAAGTGAGTCAAAGCCACGTTTTCGATGTCATAGAGATTTTCAAGCTTGAAGTAGCTTTCAGCCTTGTCAATCCCTGAATCAGACAAACCAATAGTCTTAGACTGCACATCGATGATGTAGTCGTCTTTGTCCAACGATTTTACATAGTGGTCTGCCATATGGTAGAGCTGACTGGTTTCAACTGCATTAGCACCTGATACGATCAAAGGTGTACGGGCCTCGTCAATCAAGATAGAGTCAACCTCATCGACCAAGGCATAGTTAAGCGGACGTTGTACCATGTTTTCAGCACGAACGACCATGTTATCACGTAGGTAGTCAAATCCGATTTCTGAGTTGGTTGAGTATGTAATATCACACTCATAGGCTTCTTTTTTCTCCATTGGAGATTTGGCAGCCAAGTTAATCCCTACTGACAAGCCAAGCCATGAGTACAATTCACCCATCTCAGTCGCGTCACGTTCTGATAGGTATTCGTTAACCGTAACTACGTGAACCCCTTTGCCTGAAAGGGCATTGAGGTATACCGGCATAGTCGCAGTCAAGGTTTTCCCTTCCCCTGTACGCATCTCTGGCACGTCACCATGGTGAAGAACGATTCCCCCCATGACCTGAACCTTATATGGGAAGAGACCTAGGACACGTTTGGCACCCTCACGGACAACCGCAAATGCTTCATAAAGCAATGAATCCAGCGATTCTCCATTTTGATAACGTTCCTTAAATTCAACTGTTTTTGCTTTTAGTTGGTCATCAGTCAAAGCAGCCATTTGGTCTTCGTATTTGAAAACCTTGTCAGCCATCTTTTCCAGACGACGGATTTCTCCTTTATCATTTTCGATAATTGTTTTTAAAATATTAGCCATGTTTTTCCTTACTTTAAATTCCGAATATTTTAGAATGTTCTTTTAATTTTAGCACAATTACTGATTATTTTCAAGGAAGAATCCCCATTTTGAAAAGGAAAAAGAGGCTAGTTTTCAAGCTAACCTCTCTGACTTTTATGATACTTTAATTGCCAAGAATCGGCAAAATAGCAAATAGGATAAATAAGTTAATCCAAAGAGAAAGACAGCAGATCAATCCAAAAACAAAGAGACTGACTTTCTTGGACAGCAAGGCCATCAAAATAGACAGAATACCAAAAACTAGCAAGACTTTCTGTATGCTGAAGAGGTCAATCTTTCCCCCCAGAATCGGACTGTCCCAAGGAAGAAAGAAGAAAGCAATCCAGATTAGCAGAACTAAACCAATATAAACCTTGGAATAGCGTGTAATAAATGATTTTAGATGTACCATAAGCTACCTCCTAAGCTTGTATATCTTTTGAATACTGTATATGCCCATTTTCGACAACTAATACATCTGTACAAAGGTCTGAAATATCTTCCGATATGTGTGATGTCAGGATAAGCAGACCATTTTCTTTTTTAAGGTAAGATAAAATGACCTGTTTGGTTAACCTCACACTCTTCTCATCCAAAGCATTCATAGGTTCATCGAGAAAGAGTATAGATGGTTCGGCAATAAAGGCTTGAATCAAAGCCATTTTTTGTTTCGTTCCTAAGGATAAATGACGGTACTCAACGTCTTCAAATTCCTGTAAATCATAGTATTGAATCCAATAGGCAATTCTTTTTTCCGTAACTTTAGATGAAAAATACCTTAACAGTTCCAAATTTTCTCTCAGGGATAAATGAGATAGAAACTCTACCTTTTCAATTAAAATCCCTGCATCCTGAATATAATGATTTTTTACCCCGTAAACTTTGCCATCTTGAAGAACTTTTCCTTTGTCAAGCTTAATATAACCAGCAAGTACCTTTAAAAGAACCGTCTTGCCAGATCCATTATCACCTTTAAGGCCATAAATTTTTCCTGATTGAAACACCAAATTCAACTGATTTAAAATAGGTCTTTTCGCGTAATTTTTCTGTCCATCTATAATTTCAAGTCTCATCGTTTATCCTTTCTTAAATTTCTCTTCCAAACGACTAACAATCAAGATAACCAATAAACTTAGGAGTCCTAAATATACTATTACAATATGATCCATCATCCATTCTTGTCCCACAAATGCTAAAAAATAGAGAAAAAAGGAAAAACCAGCGCCCGCACTAATCAGTGCTATCAGATAAGACAGTAGCAAGTACAACATCATTAACTGAGCAAGTAAAAAGAAAAGTACGACTGTTTTGAAATGAATTCCTAGCGGAAGTAAACCAAGAAACCAGACAACTAAATCTTGAGTAAAAAATTTAGAGATGACAACCAATCGTTTCCTTGTATAATCGAAAAAGGAGCTTGATTGATAGCGAATCAAGTGATGGTAATGGTCTGCCAAATCACTTTCAAGCAAAATGACAGAGAGCCATCCAACCATGAAAATCGAAAGGTTTAACAAGAGTTTGGGGATTTCTAAATTCGCTTCAGAATAGTCATTATAGGAAAAGATTGAAATCAATTCCCTCTTGAAAAAGAGAAAAACATCCTGCTTTTGAACCGCTATTGACAATAGATAGTTAATCAAAATCATCATCAGAACTATACGAAGTAGTAAAACGATCTTTCTCTTTAGCCAAATATTGTTAAAGTTCTTAAACATTATCTTCATATTTTTTAAGTACCATATAGGGGACAATATAAAGGATATAAGGAGTAAAGAGTCTCATCAAACTTACATCCCCATAGCTAGCTTGCATCAAACTCGTCATAGGAACCATATAGTAAGGCAAGGCACTATAGAGTAACATAGAACCAAGCCAAAGAAACATCAAATAGGCGATTGCCGAACGAGTCACATTCCCTAAATAATCAACTATTTTTAAAAAATAGACCGTATTGATGAAGATACCGATTAGAAGGACACAAGTAAAGAACAAATAGCTTGTTATCTCTCCATCCAAGAACCTTTGTAAACTACTCCCATTAGAAAATAGAGAATTCCATTCAAGAGGAGAAAAAGTCCCAAAGAAATAAGTTAAAATTGCAATTATCAGCACAGTCACTAAATATATCACACAAGGGATACTTGCAAGTTGAAAAGTCAACTTTCTTTTTAACCCTTGATAACTCACTTCTCTTCCAATACTCAATCGTAAAACTTTATTTTTCAGCTCAATATATTGAAAACCTAGCAAAACAATGATGATTGGAATAATAAATGATTGATAAAAAACTAGATTGAACTGGAGAATACGAAAATCTAATGCTGATTTTAATAAGTCATTTTTAATTGCTTGTCCATCGAATTTAGCTAGATCGGGCGCATGAATATCAAAAAAGAAATAAGTCATCAAAACATCACGATAAACCAAAGCAAGAAAAAGCAAAGTAAGCAAGACATAAACAAATTTATGCCTTGCCAAAGTTAAGAGAGGAATCTTCATAAGCCACCTCCTACAAATAAAAACCGATATAAATCAATGCCTCCCCGCTTTAGACTTCCCTAGTTCCCGTCTCAAGCGAAGCATTTTTTTGAAACAGAAATAAGTTAACCTATTCAGACCAATAGCTAGCAGAATAAAAAGAAACCAAATGCCCCATAACTTGATATCTGTCACATTTCTCAAGACGATATTGAAAAACAGAACTGAAATAACTGTCCAAGCAAGGCTAAAAAGAGCATAGAGGGGAATGTAAAACCAGTAAAAATAGTAAAAAATTGGGAAAAATTTACTTTCTCTATTATCCTTTTCAATCCAGCTGAAAAAGTAAAACCAGGGAAATAAGATTATCAATTTAAATAAATGTTTCATCGACACCTCCTTTTTGATAGCGTTTTCTATTATTTTATTATATCAAAAAAATCTGGAAATGTCATTCCAGATTCTACTTTTTTATTTACGCTTTCTTGCGATGAGATGGATTGGAGTCCCCTCAAAGACAAAGGCATTGCGGATTTGATTTTCCAAGAAACGCAGGTAAGAAAAGTGCATAAGTTCTTCTTCGTTGACAAAGATGACAAAGGTTGGTGGTTTAGTTGCCACTTGGGTCGCATAGAAGATTTTGAGACGTTTTCCTTTGTCTGTCGGTGTTGGGTTAATGGCAATAGCATCCATAATCACATCATTCAAGACAGCTGATGGAATACGTGTATTTTGACTTTCGCTGATTTGCTTGATCATCTCAGGAAGTTTGTG
Source organism: Streptococcus sp. 3613 (assembly GCF_013277375.1). Classification (NCBI taxonomy): domain Bacteria; kingdom Bacillati; phylum Bacillota; class Bacilli; order Lactobacillales; family Streptococcaceae; genus Streptococcus; species Streptococcus sp. 3613. The sequence goes on along the minus strand of NZ_VMMV01000024.1, from coordinate 62,114 downwards.
GAGACGTTGCTTTGTCAAGGCTGATACAAAGATAATCGGTGCGTAAGGCAGGTATTGGAACTGCTCACGAATATCTTCTTCCCAGTTTTTCATAGTATGGTTGTCTTTTTCAAGAGTATCCCACTTGTTGACCACGATAATCATCCCTTTACCAGCTTCATGGGCAAATCCTGCGATACGCTTGTCGTATTCACGGATTCCTTCTTCCGCATTGATGACCATCAAGACCACATCTGAACGGTCAATAGCACGCATGGCACGCATGACAGAGTATTTCTCGGTATTTTCATAAACCTTACCAGATTTACGCATACCAGCCGTATCAATCATGGTAAACTCTTGACCATCTGTATCTGTAAAGTGGGTATCAATGGCGTCACGCGTTGTTCCAGCAACAGGACTGGCAATGACACGGTCTTCTCCCAAGATAGCGTTAATCAAGCTTGATTTTCCAACATTTGGACGACCAATCAAGCTAAACTTAATGACATCTGGATTTTCTTCTTCATATTCATTTGGAAGATTTTCCACAATGGCATCTAGCACATCCCCTGTACCGATACCATGGACAGATGAGATAGGCAGTGGTTCACCCAAACCGAGGGCGTAGAAATCATAGATATCATTTCGCATCTCAGGGTTGTCCACCTTGTTAACTGCGAGGATAACTGGTTTGTGGGTCTTATAAAGCTTACGGGCTACGTATTCGTCCGCATCGGTAATTCCTTCCTTACCAGACACGACAAAGACGATAACATCGGCTTCTTCCATGGCAATTTCTGCCTGGTGCTTGATTTGTTCCATGAAAGGAGCATCGACATCATCGATTCCTCCTGTATCAATCATGCTAAAGGAACGATTGAGCCACTCACCCGTTGCATAGATACGGTCACGTGTCACTCCTTCGACATCCTCTACAATGGAGATTCGCTCACCAGCGATCCGATTAAATAGGGTTGATTTCCCAACATTGGGACGTCCTACAATGGCAATAGTTGGTAGGGCCATAATTTCTCACTTTCTACAATAATTTCTTCTGTTCAAGATTTTTTCTAGTTGAGCTTGGTTCAGCTTGACCAAACTGTTCTGCTAGGCGCTGACTCCAGCTTGTGGTCGCACGCGCCCCAGCATAGTCAGCCTGTACACGGTCATAAGCCTCAATCACATCAACTGTTTGTTCCTGATATTCTTCCTCAAACACCACTTGATTCAATGGCAAGCGAGGTTTAACTTCATGTTCTTGATTTGGCACACCCAGTGCCATCCCAAAAACAGGATAGGTGTAGTCAGGCAGGTTAAAGAGCTCTGCCACTTCTTCTGATTTGTAACGCACCAAGCCAATAATGACACCACCATAGCCCAAGCTTTCAGCTGCCAGCAGGGCATTTTGACCAGCAAGAGCCGCATCGACTGAACTAATCAAGAGACCTTCTACACCTTGGGGTTGGAATGAATCGGTATGAAGCTGGGCTCCCTTTTCTGCTCGGTTCAAGTCTCCGACAAAGAGAAGGAAAACAGCAGACTGGCGAATAGCTTCTTGAGGTACCAATTCATACAGAGCATCTTTCTTTTCTTGACTTCGTACCACAATCACAGAGTAGGATTGGAAATTCTTCCAAGACGAGGCCATCTGGGCTGCTGTCAGGATTTCAGTCAAGTCTTCCTGAGGGAGGGCTTGCTCCTTAAATCTTCGAACAGACTTATGAGCTTTCATCAGTTTAATGGTTTCTGTCATCGACGGTTTACTCCTTCTAAACGAGTCTCCTCAGCCAAATAACGGATGCGTTCCATGACGCGTCTGGCTTCCCAGGTTTCGTCATTTCCATGCTTCCCTTTAGCGAAATGCAGCTCCAATTCTTCAAAGTTGAAGTTGGAGGTGAAAAAGGTCGGTAAATTTTCCTGCATCCGATATTGGAGAATGACCTGCAGGATTTCATCACGCACCCAAGCTGTTGATTGCTCGGCACCAATATCATCTAAAATCAGGACTTCAGAAAGCTTAATCTCATCCACCAAGGTCTTGACATTACCATCACCGATAGCATTTTTGACATCAATGACAAAGCTAGGATAGTGGAGAAGAGTGGAGGAAACACCACGTTTTTCTGATAAATCATGAGCTAAGGCAGCCACCATGAAACTTTTACCCACACCAAAGTCTCCATACAAGTAAAGACCTTTTCGAATAGCTGGATATTGCTCCACGAATGCTAATAACTTTTCAAAAACTGGTAAGCGCCCCAAATCATCCAAGTCTACTTGAGCCAAACTAGCTTGCTTGAGACTGGCTGGCAGATTGATTAACTTGAGACGGTTCTTAATAGCCGCTTCTTTTTCCGCTGCGATTAGCTCAGGAGTTTCTTCATAAGAAACATCCGCATAGCCATGATTCATAACCAAAATCGGCTTGTAGCCTTTGGCAATATAATCCGTATCACCACGGAGAAACTTGTCGCGCTCGGTGATGTACTGATTAAACTTGGAGATACTGCGATTCAATTCCTCTGGAGTCAAGGATTCTTGCTGGATAAAGGCCGCAACATCAGGGTCCTTCATGATTTTCTGGACCAAATCTTGATAATGAAAACGGCTAGGTTGACGTTTGAGTACGTCTCCGACACTTTCCATCTAATCTCCTCCTTTTTCTAATCGAGCTAATAGTTCTTGTTTCTTACGTTCTAGTTCCAGACGAGTTGCCTCGCTGGTTTCATTCTTATATTCAGGATTACTCCATTTAGGAACATTGGTTTTTTCTGGGGCAGTCTGATTCTGTTTTTGTGTTTTTGCTTTCTGCCCTCGATCACGAATTCGTAAAACGGCCTCTTCTGCCGAATGAATCTTTTGATAGGCATAGTCATTGGCTACCTTCATGGCATATTTCTCATTGATATTTGCCGAATCGACCTTATTAAAGGTCAATAAAAGAATGATATTGATGACTTCGTCCAGCAAACCCAAGCCAGCCATCTGTTGCAAGAGTTCTCTTTCTGTTTGGGTAATGGTTCCCTTGCGTGTTTTCTTGATTTCTGCCAAGAACTGCAGGGCAGTTTTACTTTTGGCCTCTTTGATAATGGTCGCTTCCTTAAGACTAAAGTCAGAGGAAACTGATTTTTGAGCAATTTTTTCACGCATGCGTTTGGTTGAAATAACCTGGGAAACAGCTGTTGACTTGGCCAATTGATAGGTTTCAAACCAAGTCCATTTCTTCTCCTCGGCAATAGCAAAGAGGTTTAAGACATCGGACTGCTCATCCGCAAAACGAAGTCCATCTCGAGCCATCAGCTGGCGAAAATGTTCCAAGTCAAAATCATTGGCCACTTTCTTCTTGAGACCAAGGTCTTCTTGACTGCCTAGTTCTGCCAATTCTGGAAAGACTTGATTAAGTGAGACAGGTATTTCTTCACCATCAGCACTTTCAACTTTCAAATCCTCCACAGCTACATCGCCAATCTTTTTCTCTAAAAGTCTGCGATACACAGGATGTTCCAAGAAGTCCTGACTAGATAGAGGAGCATGGAGGGCTAGTTGATAAACCTCCCCCTTTTGATAGAGGGTTAAGAGATTGAAAGCAGATAGGATTTTCAAGGATTTTAAAAGTCTGTCCATCCCAAAGTTGAGATGGTTGAGAATGCTTGAAAAGAGGTATTCCTTTCTGCCATTATCCCAAAAACTAATCGTATAAAGATAAAGGCTCAGTGCCTCCTGACCGATAATCGGGAGGTAGCACTGTACCAGAGATGAGGTATCTTGCGACACCCGATTATTCTTCAGATAAGAAAAACGGTCAATTGGCTTCATTTATCTTTCCTTTTTCTTTTTAGAGGACTGGGTGATTTGTTGGAGCAAACTCTCTAACTCACTGACATCCTTAAAACTACGATAGACACTGGCAAAACGTACATAGGTAATCTCGTCCAATTCAGCCAACTCCTCCATGACGAGTGAACCAATGTCCTCACTTTGAATTTCATTTTCATTTCGACCACGGAGTTTCTGTTCGATACGATTGACTACCATGTTGATTTCATCACTTGACACAGGACGTTTCTGGGCTGAGCGGATAATCCCATTAAAGATTTTATCTCTGGAGAATTGTTCCCGTGTGCCATCTTTTTTAACAACCACTAAGGTTCTTTCTTCTACTCGTTCGTAGGTTGTAAAACGGTGTTGGCATTCGTCGCACTCACGTCTTCTACGAATGGTGTTCCCTTCTTCTGCTTGGCGACTATCGATAACACTTGACTTGGTAGCCCCACATTTTGGACAACGCATCCTTTCCCTCCTTATCGTTTTCTTTTCATTATACCATTTTTTAAGCGATTCCCAAAACAATTCTTCTTTTTGCTTGACAAGTTTTTTGTTTTGTTGTATTATTTAATTAAGACAACAAGGTAAAAGAAAGGAGACTAAGATGTCCTGGACATTTGACAACAAAAAACCCATCTATTTACAGATTATGGAGAAAATCAAGCTTCAGATTGTTTCCCATACACTGGAACCCAATCAACAACTTCCAACCGTGAGGGAGCTAGCTAGCGAGGCTGGTGTCAATCCCAATACCATCCAAAGAGCCTTATCAGACCTTGAACGAGAAGGATTTGTCTACAGCAAGCGAACAACTGGACGATTTGTGACTAAGGATAAGGAGCTAATCGCCCAGTCACGCAAACAATTATCAGAAGAAGAATTGGAACACTTCGTTTCCTCCATGACCCATTTTGGCTATGAAAAAGAAGAACTACCAGGCGTAGTCAGTGATTATATTAAAGGAGTTTAAGCCTATGTCATTACTAGCATTTGAAAATGTATCCAAATCATATGGAGCAACACCAGCCCTTGAAAATGTTTCTCTTGACATTCCAGCTGGAAAAATTGTCGGCCTTCTTGGGCCAAACGGCTCAGGAAAAACAACCCTGATTAAACTAATTAATGGCCTCTTACAACCAGATCAAGGACGTGTCCTCATCAACGACATGGACCCAAGCCCAGCAACCAAGGCCGTTGTAGCTTATTTGCCTGATACGACCTATCTCAATGAGCAAATGAAGGTCAAAGAAGCCCTAACCTACTTCAAGACCTTCTATAAAGATTTCAATCTTGAACGTGCCCATCATCTACTTGCAGACCTGGGCATTGATGAAAATAGTCGTCTCAAGAAACTATCAAAAGGAAACAAAGAAAAGGTTCAACTGATTTTGGTTATGAGCCGTGATGCTCGTCTCTATGTTTTGGATGAACCCATTGGTGGGGTGGATCCAGCAGCCCGTGCTTATATCCTCAATACCATTATCAACAACTACTCACCAACTTCTACCGTTTTGATTTCTACCCACTTGATTTCTGATATCGAGCCAATCTTGGATGAAATTGTCTTCCTAAAAGACGGAAAAGTCGTCCGTCAAGGAAATGTAGATGATATTCGCTACGAGTCAGGTGAATCCATTGACCAACTCTTCCGTCAGGAATTTAAGGCCTAAGCAAAGGAGATTATTTATGTTTTGGAATTTAGTTCACTACGAATTTAAAAATGTTAACAAGTGGTATTTAGCCCTCTACGCAGCCGTGCTAGTCCTTTCTGCCCTCATCGGAATACAGACACAAGGCTTTAAAAATCTACCTTACCAAGAAAGTCAGGCTACTATGCTACTTTTTCTAGCTACAGTCTTTGGTGGCTTGATAATTACACTTGGGATTTCAACCATTTTCTTGATTATCAAACGCTTCAAAGGTAGTGTCTATGACCGCCAAGGCTATCTGACTTTGACCTTGCCAGTTTCTGAGCACTATATCATCACTGCTAAATTAGTCGGAGCCTTTATCTGGTCTATACTTAGCTCGGCTGTACTGGCTCTAAGTGCTTTTCTTATTGTGACTATAACGGTTCCAGAATGGATGTCACATTATGACTTGTTCCCACTTGTAGGAACATACCTTCCTCAACTCTCTCTTGTGGGGTTATCCTTCCTACTAAATACCGTTTCTGGAATCCTCTGCATCTACTTGGCTATTTCCATTGGACAGCTTTTCAATGAATACCGTACAGCACTCGCTGTTGCAGCCTACATTGGGATCCAAATCGTCATTGGCTTTATTGAAGTCTTCTTCAATACCAGTACTAACTTCTATGTCAATTCACTTGCAGGATTTAATGATAATTTCTATATGGGAGCAAGCATAGGCATTGTTGAAGAACTCATATTCATAGCTATCTTTTATCTCGGAACCTACTATATTTTGAGAAACAAGGTTAACTTGCAATAGTTTTAAAATCAAAAAGGATAACATCTCATCACAGAGAGGCTATCCTTTTTGATTTTATCTCATTTTCCGTCTAACTTTATCTTACAGACGAATCCTTCTAACCAATTAATACTCTTCGAAAATCTCTTCAAACTACATCAGCTTCACCTTGCCGTAGGTA
>NZ_VMMV01000024.1:25224-55637 GCF_013277375.1 Streptococcus sp. 3613 | reverse complement strand
AGTTCTATCCACAACCTCAAAGCAGTGCTTTGGGCAAGCTGCGGCTAGCTTCCTAGTTTGCTCTTTGATTTTCATTGAGTATAAATGGTAAAATCTGATTTAAAGGTCTTGTTTAATTTCTCTATTGTGACACTATCATTATATTCCTTAAATATTCTCATAGCTTTGGAACATTCTTTTTTGCCTAACTCTACTTGATTCGTTTTTATGAGATAAATACCTTTTAAAAAAAGCAAATAAGTCTTTTCAAAATAATATCCTTGTCTGGTCAGTAAATTTTCTAAATCATCTATAAAAAATTGAGCGCTATCTAACAAATTATTTTTTAATAATAATTCTAAATTAAATAAATATAAAGGAATTACTCTATGTGTTCCCATATCTGTTTTTAAAAAATGTCGTGTTTTCTTGATTACAGCTCTATAAGGAGCATATCTATTATGCACCCCCCTATGTCTCTTGGGAAAGGGGAACTAATGAGAATCACAATAGGCTCATTCGGAGATGGTTACCTAAAGGAACTAAGAAAACGACTCCCAAAGAAGTCGCATTCATCGAAAATTGGATTAATAACTATCCTAAAAAACACTTGAACTACAAGTCCCCCAGAGAAGACTTCTTGATAGATAACTTGAACTTGAAATTTGGCAATGAAATAAAAACTATACAAATTGATTAGGGAATTTAAAACAATTTCTAACAATATTTTAAAAACTGAACCGTACCATTTCAACTTCAATAAATTACAATATTGATAGGCACAGTTCCCATACCTGTCCAAATTCGAATAACGTTTAGTATAAATTAGAATATGACTACAACATCACAAATAATTAGACTATCTATAATATCTACGATGTAACATATACATAGGAAGCACCGTTATCAAGAGCTCCAAGGCTATCAACCAGATAAGATGAAGATACAAATCTGTCACCTCACCTCCCCATATAATACGAATCATGCGGGTAGCGTGATACAAGGGAGAAAACCAAGTCAAATCACCAAGTATTGGGGGCAAGGAAGTAATGGGAAAGAAGGTATCTGAAAACATATAAAGAGGACGGATTACCAAAACATTGTAGTAATTCAGAAATTCCCTAGACGGCGCCAAGTAGGTAAAGATTAGTCCTAAAACACCAAACAAATAACCCACTATAAATAAAATCAGAGGAATCAATAACATCAAGACATGAAAATGCGCTGTGATAAACATGGAAATCAGCCAAAAAATCCCACCAAAAATCACTGCACGAATACCTGCCCAGATAGCCTGACCCACCACAATATCACTCGTATTGATTGGCGTCATCAACATAGCATCATAAGTCTTTTCAATATTATACTGGATAAAGGCATTGACCGTTGTTTCTGCGGTAGCCGCAGACATGGCAGTCGCAGCAATTAAACCTGTAATGACAAAATCACGGTAGAGCATACCGTTAACATGCGTCAAATAGGCACCAACTCCAAATCCCATTGCTAAAAGATAAAAAAGGGGGTCGATAAGGTTGGGGACAATTGAAATTTTAAATAAATTTCTAAAACTCATGTAGCTGCGTACCACAACGTGTCCGATGGACTGAAATGATAACTTAAACATGCAAGTCCTCCTTCTCTGTCCCAGTCAACCCCAAAAAAAGCGTCTCAAGGTTGTCAGAATCATACTTGATGAGCAAGTCTTCTACAGTTCCTTCTTCTTTGATAGTCCCTTGGTGGAGCATCAGCACCCTATCTGTCAAATATTCAATCTCATTCATATAGTGGGAAGTAATAATGATAGAAACACCTAATTCCTTCAACTCCAAAAGTTTATCCCAAATAATATTGCGGGATTGAATGTCTAAACCAACTGTCGGTTCATCTAAAATGATAATATCAGGCCGATTGATGAGAGCTCTTGCCAAGACAAGACGTCGTCGCATCCCACCCGACAGCTGATTCACCATCTTTTGCGCATGTTTGCTCAGTTGAACAAAATCCAAGAGAGAATCGATTCTCTTCCTAAGTTCGACAGATGAGATACCATAACATAGACCGTGAGCAAAAAGATTATCATAAACATTCAAGGTCATGTCCAGCATATCCTCCTGCCCTACAATACCCAGACAAGATTTACTCTTACGACGATTGGTTTCAATATTTTGCCCCAAGATATCAATCTCTCCTGAGGAAATTGAGGTCAGTGAGTAAATCATCTTTAAAGTGGATGTTTTGCCAGCACCGTTGATTCCCAAGATCCCCAAACACTCTCCTTCTCCCAATTCAAAGCTAATTCCCTTGACAGCTTCATAAGAACCATATTGCTTTTTTAGATTTTTAACACTTAACTTCTTCACTCTTTCTTTCCCCCACAAATAGAGCATGTTGGATACTTTGTTAATTCATCAAAATGTTGTTCGAATGTTATAAAGTCAATTGAGAATCTTTTATTAAATGTTAGCAATGCTTCGTATCCCCAAAAAATATATCTTAAAATTTCAAACGAAATAAAATACCCTTGAAATAGACAAGCAGGACCTAAAGCACCATTCGGAGTTCTGAACATCTCTAGTTCCAATGAATTTGTCATCGTACGAACAGTCTCCAACTCCTCAGCATACTCAGGAATTTTTTCCAAATCCTCTAAAAACTGACAGTAATAGCACGCTGCTTTATACGGAATAATTGAATATACTTTCCCATTTTTCTTACCAACCACAGCAGACAGACATAATTTATTGTATTGAACACAGGCTTCATTGACCCAAAAATCAATATAGCCTGTTGGATAATCTGCAACATTTACTACGATATCACATTTTGAAGTTTTTATTAACTCATCGACATCCTCTTTTGAACCTATCTCTTTATCAAGTACCTCAAATTCAATTAAAGGATTAAACTTTCTAAGCGACTCTTTTGCAGCCTCTACTTTTCTTTTTCCAATATCAGATGTCGAATACAAAATTTGTCTATTGAGATTACTAGCTTCGACCGTATCAAAATCAACTGCTGTAATATGCCCTATACCTAATTCAGCCAATGCTAGACAGATATTACTTCCTATACCGCCAATACCTAAGAGCAAAATACGCGTCTTTTTTAATTTTAACTGATAATCATATTTTGTTAAAGATAATGTATCTAAAGTATTAAAAAAGTTAAGATTTACGGAATATCTGTCCAATTCTTCTGAAGTTAATTCAGTTGTAGTAACAAAATTATCCTCCAAATACCCTAGTGTATCTAGTAAAGAAATACTTTCTTCTACATCATTAGAAGACAAGTTATCAACTAAACTACAAATTTCATTGATTGTGTATTGTCCATCGAGGAGCTTAATGAGCTGAGTATACTTCTCATCCAGATTCTCAATCTCAATACCATAATCTTTTCCTATACCTAATCTAATTTTATCCTTTAAAAATAGGACACTATGAATATCTTTAATTTTAGGTAAATTCAATTCTATTTCCTCCTAAAATAGACAAAAGGAATGGAAAAATCCATTCACTTTTGAAAAAATGTTGAGAATGTAATCTTAAGATTAACGTCCTTCAACTGTGGATACTGCTGCAATTACTTTTGTAATTTTACCTCCATTTAAACTCAGACAATAAAATTTAAAATATTCTCTAGTAAAACATTTTAAAAATCTATTTATCTTGTGCTTTAATTATAGTATAATAAAAGATAGAAAATCATCGATATATGAAATTTGGAGAAAATTTTTATGGAACCAGATATTTTCATCATCACAAAACTCTTATCAGACCCTTCTCGGATGCACATTTTAGATATTCTAATGGATGGAAAAGCTCACACGGTTAACGAAATTGCCAGCTTTACCAAAATCAAGCAACATACTGTCAGCTATCACCTCAAATTACTTACCGAAGCACAGGTAACCACTCTACAAACCTATGGACGTTTTCATTATTATTCTTTAAAAAGTGCTGCCATTGCAGAAATGCTGGAATTTCTCAGCTTCTACTCTCCTCAGCGTGATGTCAAAAGTTATAAACAACACATTCACAAAAAGGAATTAAAGGTCGCTCGCACCTGCTATGACCATATTGCTGGTGAGCTTGGCATTTCCATTACCAATTATCTCTTGCAAGAAAATCTCCTCAGCGAATCAGAAAAAGACTTCCAACTCACTGAAGCTGGGAAGTCTTATTTCCAAAGAAAATTACACATTGATACGGATGAATTGAAAAAGAAAAAACGGAAATTTTGCCCTAAATGTTTGGATTGGAGCGAACGTAAAAATCATGTCGGCGGAGCTCTCGGCAATGCTCTTTTAGAATTTTTCAGTGAAAAACAATTGGTCATCCCTGCACAAACGCCACGTTCACTTACCATTACAGAGCAGGGCAAAGAATTCCTCGAAAAGGAGTGGGGGATTTAAACATGGATTTTTAAGCAAATAACTGTCCATACCAATTCTATAACAACCTCTCTATTCCCCTTACTCTCCCAACTGGGCACTGTAGGCGATAATCTGATCAACCGTATCAGACAAGAATTGGATGGTATCACGAAGTGGTTTGTCTGTTGAAATATCGGCTCCGATAATCATGGCTGACTCAAGCGGTGTCTTGCTACCACCTGATTTGAGGAGATTGAGCCAGTCTTCAGCTCCGGTTTCAGAGTTTTTAAGATGAAGGTAACCAGCTGTCGAGATAACTAGTCCTGCTGAGTAAGTATAACTATACAAGCCCATGTAGTAGTGAGCTTGGCGCATCCAAGTCAAAGCTGCATCATCGTCGATTTCAATGGCATCTCCCCAGAAATCGGTCAAAACTTCCTTCATAATGCTGTTGAGCTTACTTGCTCCAAAGGTCTCCCCTTCTTCAATCAATGTATACACTTTACGCTGGAATGCTGCTTCCAAAAGGTGAGTGATAAAGTTATGGAAGTAGGTGTCTGTCAAGCGGTGAGCCAGAGCGAAGCGTTTTTGACGAGGGTCGTCAGACTGATGCTCCAAGTAATCACTGAGAAGCAATTCATTGAAAGTTGACGGCGCTTCAACATAGTAGGTCGACATGTGAGCATTGAAGTAACTCTGATGATTGTCTGAAAAGATGAATTGACCAGAATGCCCGATTTCATGAATCAAGGTATAGACATCGCTCAAACGGCCTGTCCAGCTCATGAGGACATAAGGGTGCACGCGATATGAATCCGCCGCATAACCGCCGGAATCCTTGCCACTGTTAGCAGCAAAGTCCACCCAGCGCTCTTCTTGATAGCGAGCAACTTCCTGACAATATTCTTGCCCCAAAGGTTCTACTGACTTCATGACCAAATCATAGGCGTCGTCAATGGTCACTTGAGGATTCAGGGCGCTGTCCAAATCTAATTTCCAGTCTGCAAAGGTCATCTTTTCAAGACCATTGACCTTGGCAACATGCTTGAGGTATCTCTGGGCAACTGGCGCAAAATCCTTCATGATGAGGTCAATCTGGCGGTCAAACATGGCACGATCCACTTCCTGCTCAGCTAGAAGATAATCAAAGACAGAGTCATATCCCTTCATATCTGCCAACAATTTTTCAGACTTAACTTGGGCTAGATAGGCTGCCGCAGCCGTATTTTGGTGCTTACGAAGACCTTCTGAGAAGGAACGGAAAGATTTCTCACGAACCTCAGCATCCTCGTGATTTTGGTAGAAATTCTCATAGGTGACAAAGCTGTTTTTGTAGGTCTTACCATGGGCTTCAAAGTCAGCCATTTCAAAATCCCCAGCTCGCATCTTAGTGTAAATATCCTGCGGACTGTAGAAAACCTCTCCTAAATTGGTCAAGGCCTTCTCCACATCAGCCCCTAGATAGTGGGCTTTTTTGATTTTTGCCTGACGAATGGCCGCTGTTAAATGTGGCAATTTACCCAAACGGTCCAAGACTTCCTTATCAGCTTCTACCAAAGCATCGTCAAAAAAGGTCAATACTACGCTGGCAGCTGTTTCAAATTCCATCCCAGCTTGGGCAATATTGGCAAATTCGTCATTGCTATAGTCTGTCGTCTGAGGCATAAAACCATAGTTACCAATATGGCTCATCTGGATGTAGATTTGTTCCAATTCCGCAAAGGCCTTTTCAAAATCCTCAAAAGTATGAAGATTACCCTTGTAATCACGGCTAAATTGATTGATGTCTTCGCGAGCCTTCTCGATTGCACGCAAGAAATCTTCACGGTCTTGGTATAGAGCTGTTAAATCCCAAAGTTCCTTTTCTGGAAACTCTGAACGGTGTTTTTGTTCCATTTTCTTCCTCTTATTTCTCTAATTCTAATAAAACACTAAGGGCTGATAAAGCGTAAAGCGGTGCTGTTTCTGCTCGCAAAATACGAGGACCTAGGCCTGCCAAAACGGCTCCTTTAGCTTCAAAACTTTCGATTTCTGCAGGTGAGAGACCGCCTTCTGGACCAAAGATAAAGAGCAGTTTGGCTCCTGTTTCAAGACCAGTGACTGCTTGCAGAAGCGCAGCGGCTTCTCCTTCTTTAGCTGATTCTTCATAGGCTACTATGATAGAGTCAAACTGGTCCAGCTGAGCTAGAAAATCTGCTTTTTTCTCGAAAAGTTTAATACTTGGTACAATATTACGCTTGCTTTGCTCGGCTGCTCCAAGGGCAATTTTTTCTAGTTTTTCAACTTTTTTACCCAATTTCTTGCCATCCCACTTGGCAACTGACCAGTCTGCAGGAAAGGCCCAGATTTGGCTAGCCCCCAGTTCGGTTACTTTTTGAGCGATGAACTCCAGCTTGTCTCCCTTGGGAAATCCAGATGCGATGGTCACTTGGACTGGCAGTTCCACATTGTCATCTAGTTCTTCTACCAATTCAAACTGACGAGCTTCCACATCCAGCACGCGCGCCAAGCGCTTAATTCCATCATCAAAGACCAAAGTAACCTCATCATCTTCTTTCAAGCGCATAACCTGAAACATATGCTTGCTGGTTTCCCTGTCCTCGATGGTGACAGGAGAGACTGCACTCCCCTTGACAAAATACTGTTGCATCCTAGCCTCCAATCACACCTGAAATATCCTTGGTCTTCTTGAAGACGCAGGCATTCCATTCCCCTTGAACCATGTGAGTTTCGAGGAAAAATCCAGCTGACTCAGCCGACTGGCGCACCATGTCCCACTTGTCCTTGATAATGCCACTCATGATCAGGTAGCCTTCATCCTTTACCAAGCGATAAGCATCGTCTATTAGATGAATGAGGATATCCGCCAAGATATTAGCCACAATCACATCTGCCTCAATTTCCACACCCTTAAGCAAATCTCCAGCCGCTACATGGATATTTTCCATGCCAGGGTTGAGCTCAATATTTTCCTGAGCCACACGAACCGCCACATCATCCAGGTCATAGGCGAAAATTTCTTTAGCCCCCAGAAGCGAGCTGGCAATAGAGAGAACCCCTGAACCAGTCCCCACATCTAGCACCGTTTCGCCACCACGAAGAACCTGTTCCAAGGCAAAAAGGCTCATCTTGGTAGTTGGGTGGGTTCCAGTACCAAAAGCCATGCCAGGATCCAGCTTGATAATCATTTCCCCCGCAGTCGCCTCATAGTCTGTCCAAGAGGGAACGATGGTCAAATCATGAGTGATGCGAGCAGGTTCATAGTATTTCTTCCAGTTGTCTGCCCAGTCTTCCTCAGCCAAGGCAGTCGTCCCCATCTTGACCTCACCCAAATCCATAAAATCTGTCAATTCTGCTAGGCGAGCCTGCAAATCCGCCTCAACCACTGCCACGTCCACCGTTTCAGGGTAGTAGGCTGTCACAACGATTTCTTCTTGCTGCTCAACCTCTGGGAAAATCTCGCCAAAGCGGTCAACATTTCCCACATAGTCCATGCTATCTTCAATCGCAACGCCTTGCGCTCCCAGCTCGATCAAGAGATTGGAAACCAATTCCTCCCCTTCACGCTTCACTGTAACTTTTAACTCTTGCCATGTTTCCATCATTAAGATACCAAGCCCGTAAAACACAAATCCAAAATAGGAACTTCTCTGAAGACGCTTGTGTCTAAGAGAAGTTTATCTTTTTGGCACAGTGTTTAGGGCGGGTTCAGTTTAGAAATGTAACCGAACCATCCTTTCTAATCACTTACTTTTAAATAATCTTTTAATCTCTCTTGCAACTGAGGCACAACTTGACTGGAACTAAGAAATTCCTCAACATTCATCAGCTGATAGCCCTGTCCTTCATCTCCGAAGATGATATTGTCAAATTGTTCTTGTCTTAGCTGACCAACCATAAAGACCGATTTCTTGCCTTTAAAAATTACGCTAGGATAAATCTTGCTCCAAAGCAGACAGTCTTCATCTAAATGAATTCCCAGTTCCTCATAAACTTCACGCCGAGCGCATTCAAAAGGGCTTTCGTCCCCTTCACGGCCACCACCTGGCAACTCCCACATGTTGGGACAAGGGATATCGTCCTTGTCATCACGCAAAATCGTCAGTAGCTTATCCCCACAAAAGAGGGCAATCTTGCAACCTTGGAAATCAGAAATTTCTAGTTCCATCTTCAGTTCCTTCTAACATTTCCTTTTCCAGCTCTGCTAACAAGTTTTCATAATAGCGTTTCTCGTCCCTCAACATTCGACTACTATCCATTTTCTGTCTAGCAATCTTGAGAGCCTTACGAGTTCGATCTACATCTTTCTTCACCTTTAATTGATACCAGGCTTGTATCACTTGAAGATTGGACAGTTTGAGAGACAGAAACGATTTGACCTGTCGAATACTAGCATATTGCTCCGCTTGCTCAAAATCTCCTTCCAACAAGGCGATATGAAGCAGGGATAGTTGGGCAACTGTCTGCATCATCGGAGTAGTTGTCCTCTCAAGTAATGCTTGAAACTGCTGTTTAGCTACTTCTTCCTTCCCTTCCAAAATGGAAACTTCACCTTGCATACCTAATACACCATCCGCAAAACTCCCTCGTACATCCTCAGGAACTGCTTGAACAAAGTCTTTCAAATCATATTCTTGAGGAGCCAGCAAAGTTTGAGCAGAATGTCTCAATACCAGGTAGGCGTATTTGGTATTTTCAGGGTGTTGTAGTAATTCCCAAATTTTTGCTCCATCGGTGATGTCGACTGGCAAAATGTTATTTAGGAAGAAAGATAAATTAAGAAAAATCCAAGTCCCTGCAAAATACCAGCTTCTTGTCAAAAATCCAAACAATATCGCCAATAATATCAAGCCGAGATGAACCATCAAGCCTCCTGAAAGCATCAGGATGATTCTTTGATCGCTTTCATCCTCTTTTAAACCAATGTATTGAGCACCAACATTTTTCAGAATGGCTGTTCTACTAAGATGAAACCTGCCTGACTTTTTGGTCAAAATAAAATGTCCTAATCCAAAAGCCACCAGCCGATAGCCTGTCAAGTAGCCACAAAAAGCATGACCCAGCTCATGAAGAATAAAGATTAAATACATGCTTAGAAGAGCGAAGGCATAACCAAAAGTAAAGGCTAAAACTGCGGAATACCCCAACTCTGCAAATGCGATTGTTCCACAAGCAAAAGCTAGCATAATAAAGACAACAGCTAGCACATAAACCAAATAAGTCCCAATTTTCTTCATAACACCTCCAACCAACTCCTAGTATCTTGGATAAGGGTAAAATTCTCCCTCTTCCAAGCCAACTTTTCCTTCTTCAAAGACTTCTTGGTTCCATTCCATGACAAATTCCTCTGCTTCTGGGTCTTCCAAAAAGTCCATGAGGACATCTAGCCCAACCTCAGCAGTATCTTTAAGGAAAAGGGCAAAATAAGCTAAAAACTCGCGAGAAAATCCTTTTTTAGGTAGATAAGGGATAACCGTTAAATAGTCTTCTGCATTGACGGTTGACTTAGCAGGATTGTAGAAAAGGACCGCTTCCTCAAAAAGAATGTCATCTGATGAAACCTCTCCGTCTTCATCCACCATCTCCACACCTGCAGCATTTTGCGCTTCCAATAGAAAACTCACTTCTACCGCGTGGTTACGCTTGTCCCAACTAATCTCAAAGTCAAAGGGAAAGTTCTTGTCCAACTCTTCCTCTAAAATATCTAAAAATCCGTATGTTGCCATTTTGTCCTCTTTCTATGCGACTCTTTAATCGCCCCGATTGCTCGGAAATATGCTAAAATAGATACTACCATCTTACCACAAAATTATTTTATGTCCTAATTATACCATATTACCTCATTTAAACCCTTGGTATCAATGATTTTCTTAAAAGTCTGATTTCTTCATTTCTCATAAAAATCAATATAAAAAGCCCTCGAAAGGGCTAATAAATCTATAAAATCAATAGGCGAGTAACTAGCACAAGTGGACGTGCTTTTTTATTGACTATTACCACGATACCACGCTTAATCTTAGGCTTGAACTTTCTTATCTGCAATAGCGTCTGTCAAAGTCTGAGAAAAGTTAAGTCCCATTTCTCGTCCCAACTTATCTGCCCATTTTGGTATGGTCAAGGTCTTTTTAATGGGTTCCTGACTTCCTAGGTATTCTGATACATCAACAGATACCATAGAAATAAAAGATTTATCAAGGTCATAGGTTGACACGAAATCTTCATCATCTTTAAAAGGATCATTATCAATTAAAGACAAGCTATTGATATCTGATGGCTGAGGTAACTCTCCATCACTCTCTATCAAATCTGCAACAGTTATCCCTAGCCACTCTGACCCCATAGCCAAAGCCTCAGAAATCCCCTCTCCTTGTGTAGCTGAGTATTCAAAATCTGGGAAATGGACAAAATAAGTCGCTTCTGTTCCGTCTGTGTCGTCATAATAAAATAAAGCTGGATACGTAACTAACATTTCACTACCTCCATATCAAAAAGCAGGGACTGAATTTTACAACCCAGCTTGCTTTCTTATCCCTCTTTCAGTGTACTTATTCAGCTCACCATGAGGGATTGTGATAGGTCTTTCCCCTTGCTTTTCCATTTTAATATGGGAACCTTTACCGCCTCTAGTCTTTATCCAACCATGGACCGTAAGGAGTTTAACCATCTCTTTTTGTGTCATAGGCATAGCGCTTTTACCTCCTGACAACACCATTATAACACGTGTTACACGTATTGTAAAGGAGTGATACTTATTATTCTATTATACATAAAAGCCCCTCGATGTGGTTCTAAGGGAAGCCAATTTATTCATACCTATTTTCTAATGAGTAGTAAAAACTGCTTCTTTATCGAGCAATTCATCATCTGTATAGTCAATTGTAAAAGTATCTCGATCTAAGACAGATTGAGGCGGAGTTGAATGAATCATAGGAACACTGCGTACTCTATATTTTTTATCTCCAATTTTTACAAACTGATACTCTTAGAAAATCTCTTCAAACCACGTCAACGTCGCCTTACCGTACTCAAGTACAGCCTGCGGCTAGTTTCCTAGTTTGCTCTTTGATTTTCATTGAGTATGATTAACTCTCAAGTCTTCAAAATCAGGATTTTCAACAGTTATTACAAGGAGGCGATTTACTACTTCAAAAACATCAATTATTCTATTTTTCATATTTTTTCAACCCATTATTAGAATGAACTTCTTGGTAAGCAAAATCAAGTTTAGATTTAATGTTTTCGTACAAATCTAAAATCTCTTTTGGAGTATCTTCTCGGAAGAAAAGTTTTCTTTTCCCTGAAATAACTTGATCACTAAGAATCCAATGACGAATTTGTTTTGTAAAAATCAAAATTTCCTGACTTGGTAGTTCCATCATTTCCATTGCTTATCACCTCTCTTTTCATTATAGTTCATACAATGACATTCAGCAATATTATTTCTCAAGTCAGCACTTCCACTTCTTTAGGCTCAACTATCCTATTTTGAGCTTTAAGGAAAATCAAATTTCTCATTCTGATACCTCTCCTCATTAAATTAAATAGTCAAAAAGATTCTATCTCACTCCCTGATTATTACAAAACCATTGAAATATCACAACTAATAGGCTAGAATGGACATAGTAAGATATAGTAGATGAGTCATTCTACTCAAATCCACGCTAGAAAGGACTGCTATGCCAGACAATCTCGCGCTTCGCATGCGCCCTAAAACCATCGACCAGGTCATCGGTCAGGAGCATCTGGTCGGACCTGGAAAAATCATCCGCCGCATGGTGGAAGCCAACCGCCTGTCCTCCATGATTCTATATGGCCCTCCTGGAATCGGCAAAACCAGTATTGCCTCTGCCATCGCTGGAACGACCAAGTATGCCTTTCGAACTTTCAATGCGACAGTTGATAGTAAAAAGCGACTGCAAGAAATCTCGGAAGAAGCTAAATTTTCTGGTGGTCTCGTCCTATTGCTAGACGAAATTCATCGACTAGATAAGACCAAGCAAGACTTCCTCTTGCCTCTCTTGGAAAGTGGACTGGTCATCATGATTGGAGCAACGACTGAAAATCCTTTCTTCTCTGTCACTCCTGCCATTCGTAGCCGAGTTCAAATTTTCGAGTTGGAACCTCTGTCTAACCAAGACGTCAAAGAGGCCCTGCAGATAGCTCTAAGTAACCCTGAACGTGGTTTTGATTTTCCAATAGAACTAGATGAGGATGCGCTGGATTTCATCGCAACCTCTACAAACGGAGACCTTCGCTCTGCCTTTAACTCACTGGACTTGGCTGTTCTCTCTACCCCTGAGAATGACGAGGGCATTCGCCACATCACCTTAGACATCATGGAAAATAGTCTTCAGAGAAGCTACATCACTATGGACAAGGATGGAGACGGTCACTATGATGTTCTATCTGCCCTGCAAAAGTCTATTCGTGGCTCAGATGTGGATGCCAGTCTCCACTATACTGCCCGCTTGATTGAGGCTGGGGATCTGCCTAGTCTCGCTCGTCGCTTGACTGTTATCGCCTATGAAGATATCGGCTTAGCCAATCCTGAGGCCCAGATTCATACCGTGACTGCTCTGGATGCCGCCCAGAAGATTGGGTTCCCAGAAGCCCGCATTCTCATTGCCAATGTCGTGATTGATTTGGCCCTTTCTCCAAAATCCAACTCAGCCTATGTAGCTATGGATAAGGCACTTGCTGACCTCAAAACATCAGGGCACTTGCCTATTCCGCGACACCTGCGTGATGGGCACTACAGTGGAAGCAAGGAACTGGGGAATGCCCAAGACTATCTCTATCCACACAACTATCCTGGAAATTGGGTCAAGCAAGACTATCTGCCAGAAAAAATTCGTAATCATCACTATTTCCAAGCAGAAGATACTGGTAAATATGAACGGGCTTTGGCTCAAAGAAAGGAAGCTATCGACCATTTGCGAAAAATCTGAAATCCTTTTCAAAAAATTGCACTTTCCTCTTGATTTTTTTTGAAAAAGTGGTATCATATAAATATAGAAACGCTGTGGTGTACGACTTCACACTTAAGTGTTGACCGACTATTTTTTGTATTATTAGGGAAACAAAAGTCTTCTAACAGCATGTAGGCCGTCTCACACGGAAACAGCTTCAGTTAGAGCGAGTTGCCCACCTGCTTAATTGCGCGGGTTCAATACAAACCGTGAAGTTTCGGCACCAATACAGCTTTTTTCTTTGCCTCCTTAGCTCAGCTGGCAGAGCAGCGGACTCTTAATCCGTGGGTCACAGGTTCGATCCCTGTAGGGGGCATCTAAATACAACAGGAAAAGTCTTATAATATAGGGCTTTTTTTGCTTAAATAAAATTTTTTTTCAAATTCTTTAGAAAACTAGCTTAAATCATAATCCAACACCAATTTTACAAATACCATAAACTAAGCTTATATACCCAAAACACAAAAAGTCCTCTTTCCACTATTTTAGAAAGAGAACTTTTTCTTTAGGAGAAATAACTTAATTTTTAATCAATTCGTGATAGCTCAGCTGGCACTGTTAAGTAATAGGTTGCCGTCAAGCTTGCTTCGCCTTGATTGACAAAAATCTCGATGGAATTTTTATCTAGAACAACTTCCAATTCTTTAGCTTCAATATCTACATACCGTCGACTAGTGTCCTGTTCTTCTTCACCTAGAATTTTTTGAATAAGATGGCTACGATCAATGTAAACTTGCTGCACATTACTGTCATAACCAAATTCAAGATAATCTATATCATTTCCTAAGTGGTAATGACAATCTTTATCTATTTGGATTTGATATTGGCCTTTTTTAACAGGGAATTGTCTTAGTTTGCCATCTTCCAATCTTAGAATTCTAGGTAAAGTCATGGCACATGCCCACTTGTGTTCTTGGTCATGGGTTGGAAGGGTACGCCCCCATGTCTGCATCCAAGCAATCAGGATACGACGATTTTGATCGTCCAACAATGTTTGAGGCGCATAGAAGTCTTGGCCATGATCAATTTCTTGAACTGATTCTGGGATAAAACATTTTTCTCCCCACTCTACCTTACCCGTGAACAAAAGCGATGAGTTGATGTTATGATATGAGTCTCCCTCACGCTGATAACGCATGGGTGACATAATAAGGCAATCTTTCCCATCTAACTCGAAGTAATCTGGGCATTCCCACATAAAGCCTTGGTGTTCTACTCCTTTTAAAAAGATGGATTCGAACTGCCATTCTACTAGGTTATCGGACCCTAGTAGAACGATACAGCCCACATTATCCTTGTGTTTGGCAGCTACTACGGAGTAATAGCGTCCATCTTTTTCAAAGAGTTTTGGATCACGGAAATCAGCAGCAATCAACTCATCTGGCAAGTCTGCTCCTGTTGCAACTGGATTTTGTTCAATCTTTTCAAAGTGAATCCCGTCGTCTGAAAATGCCATATTTTGCACTTGGCGGACACCGGTTTTTTCTTCGATATGCCCAGTGTACATGAGCCAGAGGCGATCATCCTTGACAATGGCAGAGCCTGAGAAACAACCATTTCGGTCATAATCTTGATCAGGAGCAAGTGCCACTGGCAAGTGCTCCCAAGTCACCAAGTCCTTACTTTTAGCATGTCCCCAGTGCATAGATCCCCAAACACTATCATATGGATAGAATTGATAAAAGAGATGGTATTCTCCACGAAAATAAACAAATCCATTTGGATCATTGATCCAACCAATCTCAGCTGAAAAATGTTCTTCAGGCTTATATTGAGTATTAACGAGATGTTTATTTTCTGCTATAAAACGATTGGCTTTTTCTACTGTGTATTTCTTATCTCCCATAATCAACCTCTAGTTTTTGTTTGCTTGGTATTGGTCGTAATATTTTTGTTTAATAGCGAGGTAATCAGAAAGTCCGTATTTTTCAAGTTCTTTCTTGTAAGCATCCCACTCAGCATCAATATTGCCATTTACAATCCATTCAGCGCGCTTGCGGTAGATATAGTCATTCATATCTGCCTCGATATGGGCAATCTTGTCCAAATCTTCCTGTGTCATAAAGACTCTTGGATAGTTATTGTCATTGCTCATGTAAGGAACATAATATTCTTTGATAAGATCCAAACGCCATTTGGCATCGTCAGGCATAGTTGTCACTTTACCATAGTATGAATCTAGGATAGCTAGTGGTCCTCCTACTTCAGTCTTTTGACGAAGTTCTGCTGGTGCAGTTCCGTTTAGTGGTAAGTGTTTGAGGCTGTTAGTTGCTTGGTCAAATTCAAAGATGTTTTGTTGTTTGTCATCTCCGTAAGTTCCCCAGTTATTTTGCACAGATTGGAGTGGAGCGTATTGTGCATCAATCCATTTAGCTGTCAATTCTAGGTTTTTGTTTACACTAGTAATAACCATCTTGTCACGCGCAAATCCCATACCGTTTGTACGAGCTACGTGTTTTTGACCACTTGGCCCAGCAAGTACTGGTAAAACATCATAACTTTCGTTACTTCCAGTAACATTACTCTTATCCCATGTAAAGTAAACACCAAATTTCTGATCATGACCTTTAGCAATGTAACTATTCCAATCATGTTCAAAAGCTTCTTTATCAATCAAGCCTTTTTCTTGCAATTGACGGATAAATTTGACACCTTCTTTATAGTTATCATTATCTGCTGTGAAGTCAACTTTGCCATCATTTCCAACTACTAAATGATCATCGTTATCCCCTATACCAAATGCAGCAAATAGGAATTTAAAATCTTCGTTTCCGTTACCACTAATAAATGTGAATGGAATTTCATCAGCCTCTCCATTTCCATTTGGATCCCCGTTTTTGAAAGCTTCTAGGACTTTAATCAGATCATCCGTAGTTTTTGGCATTTCAAGACCAAGTTTCTTAAGCCAATCTTTGTTAATCCAAGCCATATCGTTGACACTATGAATAGACTCTTTACCAGCTCCAAGCTCTTCAATCCATGGGAATGAGTAAATGTGCCCATCAGGTGCTGTCATCAAGGCCTTGTATTCTGGTTTCTCATCCAAAATTTTCTTAAGATTTGGCATGTATTTATCAATCAAATCTTCAACTGGAATAATAACACCTTTTTTAGCCCAGTTCATCAAGTCCACATCTGAAGCTCCGTCGTTGTGGATAGCATCTGGTAAATCACCACTAGAAATATCCAAGTTACGTTTTTCTGCAAAGTCGGATTGGTAGTTGGTCCAGTCAATATGAACGCCAGTTTCCTTCTCCAAACGTTGCAAAATTAACTTTTCATTTGGATCTTTGGGAGCTAACGGTGAACTGGCTGTCATAAACTTCAATGTTTTCTTTTCTTGAAGCGGGAATGTTACACCTTCCAACTTATAATCTGGACTTGAAGCTGTATTTTTTGAGCCACAGGCTGCAAGTACTGCTAAACTAGCTGTCAACAAAACTGCTGATTTTGAGAATGTTTTGAATTTCATGAGAAATCTCCTTTTATTTTTTCTTTTTTATCCTTTAAGTGAACCAGCCATAATTCCTTTATCAAAGTATTTTTGGAAGAATGGATACATAACAATCAATGGCAAGCTGGAAATGACAATAGTTGCGTATTTAATCAATTCAGCTAAACGTTTCATTTCATTCATAGCCGCTTGTGCTCCAATCATGTCTTGACCTGGTTGGCTCTGAATGAGAATTTTACGAAGTACAAGTTGCAATGGTTCCAAATTTGGATCCTTGATATAAATCATTGCATCAAAGTATGAGTTCCACTGGCCGACAAAAGCATAGAGGAAGAGAACAAACATAATTGGTTTTGCAAGAGGAAGCATGATTTTGAAGAAAATCTGTAAATCATTTGCACCATCAATGACGGCTGCTTCTACCAATTCTTCAGGCAATCCTTGGAAATAGGCCCTAGCAAGAATAATATTCCAAACATTGACAGCACCGGGAACGATGATAGCCCATGGAGTATTGAGCATTCCCAAATCTTTTACCAGCAAGTAAGTTGGGACTAAACCACCACCAAAGAACATGGTCACAATCAAGAAGTAGTTAATCCAACGGCGCCCTACCAAGTCTTTCTTAGAAAGAGGATAAGCTGTAAACACAGATAGCAAGACTGTTAAAGCCGCAAAGCCAAAAGAGTATAGTAGAGAATTGATAAAACCTCTTAGAATAGATTGGTCACTGAATACACGCTGGTAACCTTCTACCGTCCAATCGGCTGGATTAAAGCTAATTCCTCTACTAACCAGAACCTTAGGATCCATAAAGGATGCTACGACGATATAAAGTAAAGGAAGCAAACTCATCAAAACGATAAAGACAATAATGATTTTATTTAAGAGTAAGATACGTCTATCAAATTTTGTATCCATAATCGAATTTTTCATACTTTCCTCCTTAAATTCCTTCACCATTATTCATGCGTTTAACGATTTGGTTAACTGCAACAAGCAATACTACGTTAATCACTGCATTAAACAAACCAACCGCTGTTGAGTAAGAATAGTCTCCTGATACAAGACCAACTTTATAGACATATGTAGAGATAATTTCAGAAGTTGGCAAGTTTAACGATGTCTGCATTAAGAATGCTTTTTCATAACCGACATTCATAATTCCACCTGCAGCTAAAACAAATTGGATAACCATAATAGGCTTAAGAGCTGGAATATCAATGTGCCAGATTCGTTGGAAGATATTAGCTCCATCCAGTCGGGCTGCTTCTACTAAGGCTGGATCTACATTTACTAATGTTGCTGTGTAGAGCGTTGAAGCCCAGCCCATTCCTTGCCAGATACCACTAAAGATGTATAAAGGTCTAAAGAAGTCTGGATTTGTCAAGAAGTCAGCCTTGATTCCAAACATAGAGAGAAAATTGTTAATTGGTCCTCCCACTGAAAAGAAAAGGAAAATCATACCGACAATAACAACGACTGAGATAAAGTTTGGTGCGTATAAAATGAGCTGAATTCGTTTTTTGACTTTTTCACTCAAGAGTTGATTGAGCATAATAGCAAGAATGATTGGTGGTAAAAAGCCAAGCAATAAACCATATATACTTAATTTTAAAGTATTGGCTAACAAGATACCAAAGTTGGGAGAGGATATGAATTTTGTAAACTCAGAAAAACCAATCCAATCACTCCCTAAAATTCCTTTTAAGGGATTATAATCTTTAAATGCGATTAAAACCCCATACATAGGAATGTATTTAAAGATAAAGGTTAAAACTAAACCAGGGACAGTCATCAATAACAAGAGTTTTTGTTTCTTGATTCTTTCCCAAAGAGAAACTTGCTTCGCTTTGCTATTCATAGCAACCTCCTTTTTGAAACGTTTCATTTTTGTCTGAAAAAGATAGCGCTTGGCGCTGTCTATTTATTTCTTTTTTGAAACGTTTCATTTTTGTTCTAAAAAATAAATCCTTTTTATCTGAATTCATTCTATCATTGATAGCGCTTTCTGTCAAGACTTATTTTCATTTTTTGTTGTTTTTCCTTCAACAAATTTTACTGGTAGGATTGTCTGCAAATTAACAGTCTTTCCATCAAGAATATCAAACAAAATCCGAACCGCTTCTTTGGCCATTTCTTCCAAAGGTTGTTCAATAGTTGAAAGTAGATAATCTCTATCTCCAGCCATTTTAATTCCATCGTATCCAATAATTTGGACATCATGAGGAATACATTTGCCATTTTTTTCTAGTATATCAATAACATCTAAAGCTGCAAAGTCGTTAATTGTAAAAATTCCATCTATAGAAGAATTTTCTTCCAAGAAACTCTCTAGCTTCCCATGATAGTCAGTAACTGTCTCATCCAAATCAAAAATACTAAGAGGTATTTTATGCTCTTGGACATACTTTTCAAAGGAAATTCTACGACGTTTGGTTTCATTAATGGTTGTATTATGTCCGCCCACAAAGGCTAAATGCTGACATCCTTTACTAATTAATTGTTTAGCTGCTTCTCTTCCACCTGCATCATTATCTGATGAAACACAAGGAATGGCAATATCTGAGTATGTACGGTCAATACTGACAAATGGAATTCCTGACGACAGGTAATGTTCAATTGGACTATAGGTAATAGCAACCACTCCATCAACTTTATTATGACGCAACATCTCCAGATAGTCTTGCTCTCTATTTGTACCATTTATAGAACATAATAGTAATTTATTATTCCTCTTATAGACTTCATTTTCCACATGCATAGCAAATTCTGAAAAGAAGGGATGCCAGATACTTGGTACAATGATTGCAATCGTTTCTGTTCGATTTTTTTTCATTCCTCTAGCGTAGTAATCTGGAATGTAATTCAAGGTTTTAATTGCTTGTTCCACTTTTTTCAAGGTTACTTCTTTAATGCCTTTTTCTTTATTAATTACACGTGAAACTGTTCCAACACTAACTCCTGCTTCTAAAGCAACATCTTTCATGGTAATTGATTTTCTTTGTTCTACCATATTATCACCTCCTTTCAATATATAGTATCATGCAAACGCTTTTTTAGCAACTATTTCTCAATCATTTTTATCCAGATCATTCCCCCATCATGGATAAAATCACTCCAATTGGCTTCCTAAAATCCCTTCAATTTCATATATAGGAATCTACCTACCACAGGAAAAGACTTTGTTTCTTCCTATCTCTGCTTTTTCATGATGTATTTTCGTACAGGTGCTTCAATAGTTTGAACGATTTCAAATCCTTCTTTTTGGTAAAGATTCTGAGCTCTTTGATTTGCCTCGAAGATATTTAGAGAAATACTATCTATGTCTCCATTTTCAAAGGCCAAACTAACAAATTTCCTTAAAGCCTGACTACCTAAGCCTTGCCCCTGTTTCTGAGGATTGATAAAAAATCTTCCAATATGAAGATTGCTGTCTTCTAGCCTGATTTTCTGGATAAGCCCGACAAACTCTTGTCCTTCAAAGATTGAAAAGATTCCTTCCAACTCTTGCAAGACTTGAATTGTCAAGGGAAAAGGAATCATTGTTCCCATCCATTGTTCTTGAAATGATTTGCCTAGGGAGTTGGACCATTGGCGTACGCGTTGAGCGTTTTCTATACTCACCTTTTCTTCAAAACGAATTGTCATCTTTTCCTCCCCATCTTATCTATGTTTCTCCATTATACTACTTCTCCCATTTTTTACGAATAGATAAGTATGATTGATTTTTATTTTTTTCTTGTCGGGAGCATTCTCGCTTCCTTTCTTGGTTTGGTCATTGACCGTTTTCCAGAGCAATCCATTATCAGTCCAGCTAGTCACTGCGATTCCTGTCAGACTCCCTTGCGTCCCTTAGATTTGATCCCGATTCTCTCGCAGGTGCTCAATCGCTTTCACTGTCGCTACTGCAAGGCTCCTTATCCAGTCTGGTATGCCCTTTTGGAACTAGGCTTAGGTCTCCTCTTTCTGGCTTGGTCTTGGGGATTACTTTCCTTGAGTCAAGTCATCCTAATCACTGCTGGTTTGACCTTGGGCATCTACGACTTTCACCATCAGGAATATCCCCTACTGGTCTGGATGATTTTCCACCTAATCCTAATGGTCTGCTCTGGCTGGAATCTAGTCATGGTCTTCTTCCTTGCCCTTGGAATTTTAGCTCATTTTATCGATATCCGCATGGGCGCAGGGGATTTTCTCTTTTTGGCTTCTTGCGCTCTCGTCTTTAGTGCGACAGAATTACTCATCTTGATTCAGTTTGCTTCTGCGGCGGGGATTCTAGCCTTTCTCCTGCAAAAGAAAAAGGAAAGACTTCCTTTTGTGCCTTTCCTCTTGCTTGCTGCTTGTGTGATTATTTTTGGTAAGCTACTGCTTGTTTGATAAAGTCCAATTTCTGCCATATGTCCTTCATGAAATTATTTCACAGTTGAATTATAAATTATTTCTTTTGTACAAAGGAATGATGTTATCAAATCGATCTGTTCTTTTATCTTCTTGATACTGATCAAAAAATTTCATTTCGACTGAAAATATTTCGCTTATAAACTGTAAACGAATACTTTGTTTAGACATTATAGTCGCTAGACTGACTAGATGATTACTCAAAACGACGTCCAGGATACTCTTTACTTTGCTTGGTTTTTTTACAAAAATTTGATCATCCAAAGGTTCAATCATTTTGTAACCTTTTTGCGCAATTTGACGATAAAAGTAAGAATGTTGCTTTGGAGTCAATAATCCTAACTTAAAAGCTCGATACTCTAAAGCCTGTATCGAAACATTCAAATCCGACTTCAATAAAATATAACTATCAGGATTGCTGACACGCTTGCCAACCCTCTCTTCAAATTTGACTAAAAACTCTTCTTTTGGCAATAAAAAACATGATGCAAAATAATTTGCTTCTTGCTCCAAACGATCGCCATCTTCATTCATATCTTTATATTTGTGTAAAAGAATATGTCCTAGCTCATGAGCTAAGTCAAAATTTCGACGTACAGATGATTTATTCGTTCCCAACACAATATAAGGTCTTCCCAATTTTGACCATGCGCTATAAGCATCAGCTTGGCCATTAATTAATCGTTCCACGATATAGATGCCTGAACGTTCTAATTTATAAAGCAAATCATGATTATCTTTTGAAATACCTAATTTTTCCCTGGCATAAAGAGCCAATTCCTCAATGGATTCTCCCTTATGATAAGATTCACTCACTACATTACTTAGGTCATGAATTGTAATATTAGGTATAATTACAAAACTTTCAAAATAATCAATCAAACTATCTACCTTATGTAAATACATAGTTTGAATATCTATTGTTTTCCGTGTTGCTAGGTCTGCATTTCTAAAGGCAATTACAGAAGAATCAAATCGAATACTTTCTTCTTCTTGTTCAAAATAAGTTAAATCAACATGAAATTGGTTGGCCAAATGCATTTTGGTTGATAATTTAGGTTTCGTTTCGTTGGACTCAAACTGCCAAATGGCTTGTTCCGTTAAATCAATTCTCTGAGCTAATTCTGCTCTACTTAAACCATTTAACAGCCGTAATTCTTTCAATACCCGACCATTAAACATTTACATACTCCTTACTACTTTTGACCTTCTTGTTTTTCTATTCTTGGAATAATTTCAAAATCTTCTGTTTCCGATAATTCTGAAAAATTAGGAATATTTTGATATTTAGCTTCTTCGAAATGGTACGAACTTGATTGAATATACTCAGACAAATCTTGAATCAAGTGTAACTGACCAGTTCGTGCATCAGGCATAACAACATCTACAGATATAATATTGTTTTCTGAGTCCGCCTCATAAGTTAAAATCATAAATTTTTCGATATTCGAATTTTTAGTAGCTTGTTCAATTTCTTGAATCATTTCATCAGAAACTAACTCCATCTGAATTGGAAAAGAATGACTATCTTCATCATTTTTATAGGAAGAATGTTGATTAAGATAAAGTGTATTCATCTGAGCATATTCAAATAAGTAGCCACTCTTATTTTTTTGTACCAAAGGAAATTGGTTCGTAAGTCGCTTCTTACCCTTTATAATTAACAATACTTTCCCATATTTTTCTGTATTTGTTTCAAATTCTAAATATCCCCAAGTCTGTCCTGCTAATTTTAATTTATACTCAAACAAATCTGCTGATGCAAATGCAGTATCAATATGATTAGGTCGCGTCCATGCATAACCATTCGACACTATCATGGTCTCTCTTTTTTCTATACGTTCATCTACATAATCTTTTTGCCCTTTCATCAAAGTATCTACAATTTTTTGTGCCTCAAGCGAATCAAAGAGATCCTGATTCAACATAATTCTTCCTCCTTCAAATTCTTTTTAATGAATTATATCATTTTCTTAAAGAAATTACTACAATAATTAGCTTTTTCTTAAAGTTGCAATATCAGAGTAATTTAGAAAATTATATCTTCTATAGTAAAATCAATTAAAAACTGAACAAATTTATTGGGAAATTCAAATCACTTTCTTAAAATATTTTAGGAATCATAATGTACTATTCCAGATTCAATTCATTATAAAACTAGCCTTTCTCCTACAAAAGAAAAAGGAAAGACTTCCTTTCGTGCCTTTCCTCTTGCTTGCTGCTTGTGTAATTATTTTTGGTAAGCTACTGCTTGTTTGATAAAGTCCTCAATCTGCTCTCCTTGGTGGAGAGCTTTTACGATTTTTGAACCGACGATAACGCCATCTGACACTGCATTAAAGCGTTCTACATCGGCTTGACTAGATACGCCAAATCCTGTCAAGACTGGGATATCGGCCACTTGATGAAGTTGTGCCAAGTGCTTGTCCAAATCTGCGCGGTAATTGCCTGATTTCCCTGTCACCCCGTTGATAGCAACAGCATAGACGAAGCCTTCTGCCCCTTCAATCAACTCTTTCTGACGCTCAATCCCTGTGGTCAAGCTTACTAAAGGAATCAAAGCAATGTCTGTATCTGCCAAATAAGGCTCCACAAAGTTGGCATGCTCATGAGGCAGGTCTGGGATAATCAATCCCTTAACGGCTGTATCGGCCAAATCTTTGACAAATTTCTCAACACCGTACTGAAAGAGGGGGTTGAAGTAGGTCATGATGACCAGTGGCACTCCTGTTTGAATGGTTTTCAAGGTTTCAACCAGAGCCTGGGTTGAAGTTCCGTGAGCTAGACTTCGCAAACCAGCTTCTTCGATAACAGGTCCATCTGCAACAGGGTCAGAAAAGGGAATGCCCACTTCAATAGCTGAAACACCCAAATCTTCTAAAAAGTGGATTGTTTCACCGAGACCATCCAAGCCTTTCTCATGGTCTCCAGCCATGATATAAGGAACAAAAATTCCTTTTCCAGCTGCTTTGATGGCATTCAATTTTTCTGTTAGTGTCTTAGGCATGAGTTTCTCCCTTCTTTGCTGCATCTGCTTCCAAGCGGTCTTTGACTTGAACCACATCCTTGTCCCCACGACCTGATAGACAGACAATCATGGACTTGTCTGGACCGAGTTCTTTGGCCAATTTCACCGCAAAAGCGATAGCATGGCTAGATTCCAAGGCTGGGATAATCCCTTCCACACGAGACAAGAGTTGGAATCCTTCCAAGGCTTCTTCGTCTGTCACAGGAACATAGCTGGCACGTTTAATATCGTGATAGTGAGAATGTTCTGGACCGATACCAGGATAGTCCAAACCTGCTGAAATAGAGAAGGCTTCAAGAATTTGACCATGGGCATCTTGGAGCACATCCATGAGAGAACCGTGAAGAACACCAGGACGACCCTTGGTCAAGGTAGCTGCGTGGTGCTCCGTATCCACACCAAGCCCTGCTGCTTCAGCTCCATACATAGCTACAGATTCATCTTCTACAAAGGGATGGAAGAGACCAATGGCATTCGACCCACCACCAACACAGGCTACTAGAGCATCTGGCAGATCCCGACCTGTCAAGTCGCGATACTGTTGTTTAGCTTCTCGACCGATGACACTTTGGAAGTCACGGACGATTTCTGGGAATGGATGAGGCCCCAAGGCAGAACCAAGGATATAGTGGGTATCATCGATATTAGCCACCCATGAACGAAGGGCTGCATTGACCGCATCCTTGAGCACGCGCGAACCATCAGTTACAGCCTCGACCTTGGCTCCCAAAAGCTCCATACGGAAGACATTAAGGGCTTGGCGTTTGACATCTTCCTCACCCATGTAGATAGTACATTCCATGTTAAAGAGGGCTGCAGCAGTTGCAGTTGCCACACCGTGCTGACCAGCACCTGTTTCAGCGATAATTTTCTTTTTACCCATGCGTTTAGCCAGAAGAACTTGTCCCAAGGCATTGTTAATCTTGTGGGCCCCTGTATGGTTAAGGTCTTCACGTTTAAGATAAATCTTGGCTCCGCCGATATGTTGAGTCAAGTTTTTTGCGTAGTAAAGGGGAGTTTCACGTCCTACATACTGACGTAAGAGTTGGTTTAATTCCTCTTGGAAACTTGGGTCTGCCTGACTTTCACGGTAGGCCTTTTCCAACTCCAAAACTGCTGTCATCAATGTTTCTGGGACGAAACGTCCGCCGAATTTTCCGTAAAATCCATCTTTATTTGGTTCTTGATATGCCATTCTTTACCCTCTCTATAAATCTTCTAATCTTTTTATGATCTTTTTGTCCATCTGTCTCCACTCCGCTTGATACATCTACTGCATAGGGAGTAAAGTGTTGAATTGCTTTTACTACATTGTCTTCATTAAGCCCACCTGCGATAAAGAAAGGCTGAGGTAATCCAGTCGTATCCAGTTGAGCCCAGTCAAAGGTCTGGCCACTCCCAGCCACAGGGGCATCAAAGAGTAGATAGTCTGCCTGAGAATTGGGCACATGACCCTCTCCATCCACCTGCACAGCCTGAATACTGGCACAAGGCAAATTCTCAAACAAATCATCTGCCACCTGGCCGTGAACCTGAACCAAGTCCAAGCCAACTTTGTCAATCGCTTCTAGCAGTTCTGCCCGACTTGGTGAAACAAATACGCCAACCTTCTTAACATTAGCAGGAATGGGCTTTGCCAGCTCAGCAGCATCTTCCAAAGTCACCTGTCTTTTACTAGGTGCGAAGACAAAACCGATGTAGTCTACTCCTGCTGAAATGGCTGTCTCTACCGCTTCTGTGGTCGATAGTCCACAAATCTTAACCTTTGTCAATCTGCAACTCCTTGATTCTCTGGGCCACATCTTCTGCCTGCATGAGAGCTGTCCCTACCAAAATTCCGTTAAAATATGGTGCTACTCGTTCCGCATCCTGCCCTGTGAAAATGGCAGATTCAGAAATGTAATAGCGACCTTCCTCAAAGTAAGGGGCTAAATCTACACTGGTCTGCAAGTCGACCTCAAAGGTAGTCAAGTTGCGGTTGTTGACCCCGATAATCTCAGCACCAAGTCTGTGGGCTACCTCTAGTTCAGCTAGATTGTGAGTCTCCACTAAGACTTCCAGACCAAGCTCTGTCGCGTAGTCATACAGTTCCTTGAGGCGTTCTTCGGACAAGGCTGCCACAATGAGCAAGATAACTGTCGCACCTGCATTGCGAGCGCGGATGATTTGCTTTTCATCGATGATAAAGTCTTTGTTGAGCGTCGGAATCTCTACCTGACTGGAAATTTCCCGTAGATAATCCAAATGCCCTTTAAAGAAAACCTCATCTGTCAACACCGAAATCATCACTGCTCCGTTTTCTTCATAAGTCTGGGCCTGTTGCACAATATCCACATCGAGATTGATATCTCCCAAACTAGGGCTAGCTTTCTTAACTTCAGCGATTACCTGTAAACGGTCTTGGTGTTGTTTTAGATAGTCAGCCAAGCGATAGGTCTGGCGCAGGGGCTGGATTTCCTCCAGCTCCATCTGCTCCACCTCACGCGCCTTCTGCTCCAAGATTCGTGCTAAAAATTCCTGACTCATTTTTGGTACTCCTGTAACAGTCTGAGTTTTTCAAGGGCCTTGCCACTAGCAATGACTTGACGAGCTAAGGCAACTCCTTCCTTAATACTAGCTACCTTACCATTAGCATAGAAACCAAGACCAGCATTTAAGACTGTCGTTTCCAAGAATGGACTTGGTTCATTTTTAAGAACGCTAAGCAAAATTTCTGCATTTTCCTGAGCATTGCCTCCACGAATATCTTCGATAGCGTAGCCTTCCATTCCCAAATCCTCTGGAGTAAAGCTTGACAAGGTGATTTCGCCATTTTCAAGAAGAGCAATTTTGGTTGTTCCATTTAAACCAGCTTCATCCAATCCTTCTGGTCCAGCAACTATGATGGCACGTTTGCGACCCATATTTTTCAAAACCTGAGCTGTACTTTCTAGAAACTCTGGACGACTAATACCAAGAAGCTGTGTTTCCAAGGCCATTGGATGAATCAGTGGACCAGTCAAGTTCATGATCGTTGGAATTCCCAATTCCAAACGAGCTGGCATGATGTATTTCATTGCTGGGTGCATATTTTTTGCAAAGAGAAAGACAATTCCAGTTTTATCAAAGACCTTACCTAGTTCAGCTGGTTTGAGGTCTAAGTTGATACCCAAGGCTTCGAGAACATCTGCAGAACCAGATTTAGAAGAAATCGAGCGGTTACCGTGTTTTGCCATGTGAACACCACCACCAGCCAAGACAAAGGCTGCAGTTGTGGAGATGTTAAAGCTGAAAGACTTGTCTCCACCTGTACCGCAGTTGTCCATGGCATCATGAATCTCAGTTGGAATATGTTGGGCATATCCTCTCATGACTTGGGCAATGGCTGTGCGTTCTTCAGGTGTTTCCCCCTTCATCTTAAGAGCTAAGAGGAGAGAAGCAATCTGCGCTTCAGTTACACGCCCAGTTACGATACGCTCAATGACATCCGTCATTTCCACACCTGATAAATTTTCAAATTTTGCTAGTTTTTCAATAATCTCTTTCATCCTAGTTTCCTCACTTTACAACCTTCTCGATAAAATTCCGAATAGAAGACAAGCCGTCTGGCGTTCCAATGCTCTCTGGATGGTACTGGAAGCCATAAATCGGTAGGTTTTTATGTTGAATCCCCATGATGGCTTGGTCATCAGTCGAACGAGCTGTCACTTCAAAGTCTTCTGGCATTTCCTCAATCAAAATACTGTGATAACGCATGACCGCACGTCCTTCCTCAATACCTTGATACAAAACAGATGGCGCTTCAAAGCTGATATTGCTCTGTTTCCCATGCATGACTTTTGGAGCCAAACCTAGCTTACCACCAAAGACTTCTGCAATGGCTTGGTGGCCCAAACAAATCCCAAGAATCGGCTTCTTGCCTGCAAAATCACGAATCATGTCTTCCATCTTTCCAGCATCAACTGGCCAACCAGGACCAGGAGAAAAGACCAGACCATCTGCTTTTTCAGCTTCTTCATACAGCTTGGAATCATCATTTCTCAGAACCTGAACTTCTGCAAAATTCCCAATGTATTGGGCCAAGTTATAGGTAAAAGAATCATAGTTGTCAATCAATAAAATCATGGTCTTAGTTCTCCAATTCTAGTCATAGATTTTGCTTTGTTAATGGTTTCTTGGTATTCGTTTTGGGCGATAGAGTCGTAGACAATCCCTGCCCCAGCCTGCACATAGGCTCTTTGATTTTTGAGAATCATGGTTCGGATGGCAATGGCCAAATCCATATCACCCGTCGCAGACAAGTAGCCGATTGCTCCTGCATATACGCCCCGTTTTTCCGTTTCCAGTTCATAGATGCGTCTCATCGCCCGAATCTTTGGTGCTCCAGAAACGGTTCCAGCAGGAAGTGTAGCTTTCAAGGCATCCATGGCCGTGAGTTCTGGAAGCAAACGCCCCTTGACCACGCTGGTCAAATGCATGACGTAGCGGAAGAGCTCCACCTTCATATACTTAGTAACTTGGACACTGGCCGTTTCAGAGATGCGGCCAATATCGTTACGCCCCAAGTCTACCAACATTCGATGTTCTGCTGTTTCCTTCTCATCAGAGAGGAGGTCAGTCGCCAAGGTCTTGTCTTCTTCATCCGTAGCCCCTCTTGGTCGCGTCCCTGCAATCGGATTGGTTGTCACGATGCCATTTTTGACAGAAACTAAACTTTCTGGACTAGCTCCGATGATTTGATAATCCCCAAAATCATAGAAATAAAGGTAATTAGAAGGATTAGTCACGCGGAGATTTCTGTAAAAGTCAAATGGATTTCCAGTAACTTCTGCTGAGAAGCGCTGACTGAGTACACATTGGAACATATCTCCGTTACGAATCAAGTCACGAGCGGTTTCCACCATTTCCTCAAACTTCTGAGGAGCGATATGGGGTTTGAAGTCTAACGGAGATAGATCCAAGTCTTCAAATTCATTTGGAGCAGGAATGCGTAATTCCTCAAGCACTTGGTTCAAGGATTTTTCCAAGGCCTCTTGACTGCGCTCACTATAGAGAGAATCCTCGATGACATGGATTTTTTCCTTCTTGTGGTCAAAGACCATGTAGCTCTCATAAACAAAGAAATGCATGTCTGGCGTCCCAATTGTATCTTCAGGAATTTGACCAATTTCTTCATAAAGCGAAATCATATCGTAACCAACAAAACCAATTGCCCCACCACCAAAAGGTAGCTCTGAATGGTGCTGGCTCTTATGAGTCACTTCATAAAGAAAATCCAAGGGATCCCGATCAATCACTTGACCATTTTGATAAAGAACTCCATTTTCAAACTTAATCTCAAAAACTGGATTATAGGCTAAGATAGAAAAACGAGCTGTTTCCTTGTCTCTCGGAATACTCTCTAAGATAGCCTTGTGTTGCCCCTTTAGGCGCATATAAGCCAAGATTGGTGATAAGACATCTCCATGAATAATTCGTTCCATTGTAATTTCCCTTTCAGTTCCTTATTTTTAATTTTTTATCTTTTTTCTATTTCCCTTAAATAGTGCGGACGGGAGGTAAAATTATCCAGTGGATGATTTTAGAAATCCAGGAAATGAAAGACCTAATTTTTGAGCTCCTCGCTCATTCATTTCTAGGCTCAGGCTAAAATAGTTCCCCGAACTATTTTACTCTCAAAAATTCCGTCCTATAGAAGCATCTTTGCTTCTCTAAGATACCACTATGGCGGGAAACAGCTTTTAGAAACTCACTTCGTTCGTAAATATTCTATAACGACCTATTTATTGAAAATATTTAAAAAATTAATCGCAATATCTGCGATAAATATATAAAAATCCCCACGCAAAATAACTTGCGTGAGGACGAAATTCGCGGTGCCACCTCAATTATAGGATTTCTCCTATCTCTCATTCCTGTCTCAGAAACCTCCTGTAACAGGCTGTGCGATAAAGGGCACTCCCTTGAGAATTATGTTTTCTTCTCTCGTTTCAGATGGACCCAACCTTACAGTTTTCTCTGCTTGTTTTCAGCAACCACAAGCTCTCTGTGAGAGAAAGGACTGTAATTTTTCCATCTTTTATTTTTTAGCTTCTAGGTAGTCTGCAATCGCAGCTAGGTCCTTGTCTCCACGACCAGAGACATTGATGAAGAGATGTTCATCTCGGTACACCTTTATACTCTTCGAAAATCTCTTCAAACCGCGTCAACTTCACCTTGCCGTAGGTA
>NZ_VMMV01000024.1:0-25156 GCF_013277375.1 Streptococcus sp. 3613 | reverse complement strand
TGTTTTGAGCAGCCTGCGGATAGTTTCCTAGTTTGCTCTTTGATTTTCATTGAGTATTACTAGCTTTTTCCATATTAATTCAGCTTTTTGTTTATTTTTAGTAACAGGCAAGGAGCTGTAGATAAAACTCAAGTTCATCAAAGCGACTTAAGGCCCTAATAAAAGATAAACAAAATGACGGATAGAAAAAAGCCCACACACGGAATCTACTTCCATGTGAGGGCGTTGGTAACGCGGTGCCACCTCAATTATAAAGGAACTATCTCCTTTACATCTCTGCCTTGTCTAACAACAAGCTGCACTGTAAGGTGTGCGCACCGAATTTTCATTGTTTCAAATTCATTTTTTAAATCAGCCCACTTTCACTACTTCCAACCACCTATTCACAATCACCACAGGCTCCCTGAAGATCAAAAATAGTTACTTTTCTGATTTGTTGAACTTATTTTAATACTTTGTTTTTTCTTTGTCAAGACTTTTTTACGATTTTTTTGAAAATATCATTCGAATGTGACCATGTCTTCCTTAGATCGAACATGAACATGAACATGTCCCACTTGTTAGAAATTGGATCCAACTCAATAGAAACTGAATGGAGGCTAAACAGAACTTATTTTAGAACACTCCATCTTTTCCACTAGGATTTTCAAGAATTAAACAATACTAGAAACTCTGTCTCCTAACAAATTTAGGAGAAACTTCAACAGATGTGACACTTTCCCCTTTAATAATTGCTAAAACACCTTCTATCATTTCTTTAGCCAATTTAACATAATTGGGAGCAATTGTAGACAAAGCTGGAGTATAATACTGAGAAATAGGAATATTATCAAATCCAATGATAGAAATATCATCTGGAATAAGAATTCCTTTCTCATAGCACGCACGAATCAAGCCCTGAACCTTTTCATCTCCTGAAACAAAAATAATGTCCGGATCATTTTGGGTAGTCAAGTGCTGCATTGCATAAGAATAAACTGAATCAATTGTAGATAAGCCATAAATGACTTTTAAATCCATAAAGTAATTTTTATCATTCAGAAAAGAACGCACACCTCTTTCACGATCCTTATTAACATGAGATTCTCCTCCCATAAGCAACCACATATTTTTAAATTTTTCTTCAGTTACAGCTTTCATCATATCATAAGTAGCTTGAAAATTATTATTAGATACATAGACTACTCCAGACGTTTGAGATTCACCGAAAACAAGAAAAGGCATATGGTTCTTCTTTAAATACTGAATTCTGATATCATCTACACTTTCATAAAAAACAATAACACCATCTACTAGGCTACCTGTGCTTGATATAATTGAATTACTAATTGTATCCTCCTCTCCAAAGTACTCAACTATAGCATTAACACCATACTCTTTACAAGTTTGTAAAACTTTATCTAATAAAGTTTGAAACCAAATTAAAGGAAAAGAGTCGATTTTTTTTACAGAAATCAATATATTTATAGCTTCTTTTTTAGTTAAATTTTTTGCATACGCATTTGGAATATACGACAATTCCTCTATAACTTTTTGAATCGCTTGATAAGTTTCTTCTTTAACATTTACTCCACCATTAATAACTCGTGAAACTGTTTTTGGAGAAAAACCTGATAAACGTGCAATGTCATAAATAGTTACCTTTTTCCCATTTATATTTTTCATTTCAGTCCTCCATTACGAACATTCTAATATTACTATACAATATTTAATTTTTTTTAACAAGAGAATTTAGTAAATTATTTAAGATCCACAAATTCACAAAATTAATTTTACAAATATTCTTCCCCTTCAAAAAAGTTTAAATTGCATTTCACACCTTTATTTTTAAGAATGTTTCCAACTTCACGACAAATAAATTCATATGAGAAAAAACTACCATAAAATTGTAGATTAACTTTTTCAGTAAAATGTGTAGGATTTATAAAAACATATAATAGCCTGTCAATGCAACATTTTAACATAGAGTTAATTTTTTCTTTAAAGATAACATTTGTTATCAACTCATCAGGAGGTAAATGAAAGGCAAACACCATTTCATAAATATCATAAAAAGAAATAAATTTGTATACTTGTATCAAACAATTATTATCAAAATATTCTATTTTACCTAAATCAAAATTGATTTTATAATCTTTCATAAAAACCTCTGAGCAAAAATCTACTCAAAAATTAGATGATTAAAACATCTAAAAAACAAAAGGACAAAAACATCTGTCCCTTTGTTTACTAAATTTCAGCTAATTTCTTCGACATAAATAACACCTACAATATTAGCAATTTCTTCCATTAGTTTAAGGTGCTCAAATCTACCTGATAATTCCAGAGTAATAAATGACGCGATTTTTTTGTCTGGAACATCAAAATATTCAATTCTGTCAGAATTAACATCTCCAAATGCAGTTCTAGAATCAGTCATTCTAATGCCATTTTCTGCACAATAAACCAATACACGATTATAGGCTTCTGTAGATTTAACCACTATATACAATTCAATCATTTTAGAACGATTTCGTAGATATTTTTTTAGTGGTTGGAACATGGATATCACACCCCAAACAGAAATGGCTACTAAAAGAGCTCCCTCATAAAAACCTACTCCAATAGCTAATCCAATTCCAGCTGAAGCCCATATTCCGGCTGCAGTTGTTAAACCAGTTATTTTCTTTTTATCTGTAATAAGTATTGTTCCAGCCCCAAGAAAACCAACACCTGATATAACCTGCGCACCTAAGCGTGTAGGATCTCCTGTACC
Source organism: Streptococcus sp. 3613 (assembly GCF_013277375.1). Taxonomy (NCBI): domain Bacteria; kingdom Bacillati; phylum Bacillota; class Bacilli; order Lactobacillales; family Streptococcaceae; genus Streptococcus; species Streptococcus sp. 3613. The sequence goes on along the minus strand of NZ_VMMV01000024.1, from coordinate 22,401 downwards.
AAATTTATAAGATACGTATTCATTCGTCATCATAATTAAACATGCAGCCAGACAAACAATACTATGTGTACGAATACCTGCTGGTTGAGATTTACTTCCTCTCTCTAAACCAATTACACCACCAATAACTACTGATAAAACAATCCTGACAACTATTTCAATATGTGATAACCCAAGACTAGTGGCTGTCATGATTATTTCCTTACTTTACGCCTCGGTCTTTGTGTGAAGTATAATACAGTTCCAGAAACAATCATCAGAACAATTGTATAAACAAATACCAGAGCTTGTGCATTAGATGTTGCTGTTTCATCACCTGCAGATCGAATCGTAATACCTAATGGTTGAGCTAGGGGATGGTAAAGGAATACAGATAAGTCGAAGTCAGTTAATAAAGAGTTAAAGTTTAAAGCAATAACAGAGAGAACAACCGGTAAAATAAATGGAATGATAACCTTCATCATAGTATAAAAAGGTGAAGCACCCATACTTCTTGCTGCATCTTCCATCTCATCATCAACACTAAATAAAATAGCACGTACCATTCTATAAGAAAATGGGATTTTTACAACTATATATGCAATAAGTAGAATTACCAAACCACCTACCAAAATCTGATTCAAGACAAGAAATTGTGGCTGATTAAAAGTAAATAATAAACTTACTGCTAAAAGTGTACTTGGTAGTAACCAAGGAAGTAGAGCACCATATTCAAATAAGAAATCAAAACGAGATTTATGTTTTCTGACAACACGAGCAAATACAACTGCGAGAATTGTTGCTGTTGTCGCAGCAATAATAGAATAAATAAAGCTGACCAAGAATGGAGAGAATGCCGCACTATTACTAAAGAATAAGCGATAATTTTCTAAAGTAAAGTTTGATAATGTTAAGTTACCTGTTTGAATTGCAACTGGATCTGTAAATGAGTATAATACTATAAAAATTAGTGGAAGCATGAAAACTGTGAACAATCCATATGCTACAATGTGAGCAATGATATTCCAAGGCTTAGACGCAATTTTTTGTTTTTTAAGAGGCGCTTTAGTCTTAGAGATAGAAATATAATTTCCACCTTTTTCTATCTTGTTCATGATAGTAAGCAAAATTGTAGTTGCAATACCTAAAATAATTGCAAGTAGAGCAGCTAAATCACGAGAATTCCCCATCCCTGCAAATGTAATAATCATTGGATTTATAGTTTGAAATTCTTTACCACCAACAATCATGGGTGCTGCTACTGCAGATAAACCACTAAGAAAAACCATGATAGTAAGTGCAAATAGAGTTGGAATTAAGGTTGGTAACACTACTTTTCGGAAAACAGTAAATGGTTTTGCTCCCATATTTCGAGCAGCCTCAATAGTGTGATAGTCAACGCTTCGAATTGTATTTGTTAAAAACAATGTATGATTAGCAGTTCCTGAAAATGTCATAATGAATAAGACTGCACCATACCCAATAAACCAGTTAGGGTCTAAAGAAGGGATAACATTTTGTAAAAATTTTGTAATCAATCCATAAGGACCATAGACAAATTTATATCCAGTCGCTAAAACCACTCCTCCATAAATTAAAGAGGTCATATAACCTAATTTTAAAATTTTAGCACCTTTAATATCAAAGTACTCTGTAAATAGAACACAAAGAATACCTACGACATTAACTGTAATAATGAGTGAAAATGCCAACTTAAAACTGTTCATAATACTCTGAAGTGCCCTCTGAGATTTTAGAACACGATGTACAGCATCAAGGGAAAATTCTCCTCCTTTTACAAATACATTCACTACTAGATCAAAGTTTGGATAAATAATAAATGTTACTAAGAACCAGATTAACCCTAAACGAATAAGCCAATCTTTTAAATTTAATTTATGACGCATACTGCACCTCCTTAAAATTGCAGAACGTCTGATGGTGTGATAAATAATTCCACACTTTCTCCGACAGATCTAATAGCAGCCTGACTATCAATACTTGTTACATTAAGAATCTGACTTTCAGAAACTTTTATTGTATAGTGAATTGTAACTCCAGAAAACTCAACATCAATAATTGTCCCTTTTAGAATAAAATCTTGTTCAGTTTCACGATTGAATCGAACTTTCTCTAATCGAATGTATCCTTTTTTATCCTCTAAGAAAACGCTTGTATTTTTCAATAATACTTCGTGGACTGTTTCATCGGTCAAAACATTAATATCTCCAATAAAATCACATACAAATTCAGTTTGAGAATTATGATAAATCTCTACTGGTGTACCGACCTGTTCGATGTATCCATTGTTAAAGACTGCAATTCTATCAGATAAAGTCAAGGCTTCCTCTTGATCATGAGTAACATATAAAGTAGTAATACCTAACTCTTTTTGAAGTCTTTTCAACTCTTTTCTCAAATCTACACGTAATTTTGCGTCAAGGTTTGACAATGGTTCATCTAGACAAAGAATTTTAGGTTCAAGAACCAGAGCACGAGCCAATGCTACCCTTTGTTGTTGACCCCCAGATAATTCTGATACATTACGCTGTAACTGTTGATCAGAGATCTTAATTTTTGCTGCCACTGCTGATACTTTAGCTTTAATAACATCTGGAGCTACCTTCTTAACTTTTAAACCAAATGCAATATTATCAAAAACAGTCATAGTTGGAAATAGCGCATAAGATTGAAATACAATACCAATTCCACGCTTTTCAGGTTCCAAATGAGTGACATCTGTTCCATTAACTTCAATACTTCCTGATGATGGATCTAAAAAACCTACCAATGCTCTCAAAGTAGTTGATTTACCACATCCTGAAGGCCCAAGAAATGTAAAGAATTCCCCTTCATGTATATCTAAATTCAGATTATCAATTGCAACAAAATCACCATATTTAATTTGAATATTATCAAATTTAATCATCTCACTAACTCCCTCTATTACTAAACCAAAAGCCTCTCTTTATTTCTTCCTTAAATTTAGAAATAATAGAGAGACTTGGACATAAAAATTAAATTATTTCTTATTGTACGTATTCTAATTCAGCTTTTTCTACCCATTCATCCAAATGCTTTCCAACAGCTTCCCAGTCAATATTTTGTGGTTTTACTTGATCCACAAATTTTTTCGTATCTTCAGGTAACTCTGTTAGGGCATCTTTATTTGCAGGAATAGATCCAAAGTTCTTACTATATTCTACTTGAATTTCTGTTTGACCAAACCAATCAATAAATTCTTTAGCTAACGCTTGTTTTTTACTAGTGCTTAAAACCATAGTTTGTTCAGTTACAAATGGTACACCAATCTCAGGAGTCATAACTTTGAAAACAACATTTTGTTCTTTTTGTCCAACTAATGCACCAGAACCCCACATCATTCCATATTGTATTGGATCTTCTTTGTCTAACATCTTAACAATTGAACTTTCTCCCTTTTGAAGAGTGTATGCATTTTTCAAATATTCTTTTGCTGCTTCCCAACCTTTTTCGGAAACACCTAATTCACCTTTATCATCAAGGTATCGAACTAAGATACTTGCTAGAATTGCCCGTCCTGTACCACCTTGAAGACCAGAAATTGAATATTTACCTTTATACTTACTACCTAATTCAGTCCAATCTTTAGGCATTTCTTTTACATCAGGCGCCCCAATTAAAACTAATGGTTGAACAATCACAGGATTATAATAATTATCTTTATCTGATAAAGATTGATCAATTTTATCTAACCATTTAGGCTTGTACTGGACTAGTAATTTTTGATCTCTAATTTTATTTGAATCAACAGCACCAATTCCAAATACCATATCTGCAACTGCATTATTCTTCTCGGCAATAACACGGTCTGCTAATTGAGCGCCAGGAATATCAACCATTTTTATATTAAAACCAGCTTCTTTTGCTTTAGCAGTTAACCAATCACCACGACCATTTGAGACTGAGTTCGAATAGATTACTAATTCTTGACTTTTATCAGCTTTTTCTTCAGATGAAGAAGCAGTCGTAGAATTTGAACCTCCAGAGCAAGCAGCAAGTGTAGTAAGAGCAACTCCCGTTGCAAGTACAGTAGACCAAACTTTCATTTTTTTCATGATAAGTTCTCCTTTTTTATTATTTTATTTAAATTTTTCGTGATATGGAACAAATTGTCTCATATCTTCAAATACAGTATAGTCAATACGGTTTACAGTAATAGTTGGAATCTTCTCTAATAAAATTTCAGTTAATTCCGCTCTAACTTTAGTAAACTCTTCTTCCTCCTCTTCGGTTAGAGGAATCCGAAGATACCCAATTGAAATATGGAATTGATATCTATCATGATTAGGGAAACAAACACCTGCTTTTTCTGAGACATAAGTACGAATTTCTTCTAATCTCTTAGCAGAAGCTTCATCTGCAGGTTCAACTAGTATGTTTTGTTTTCCCATTTCCGTTACACGCATAAGAATTTCTTCATTTAACAATGGAAAAATTTCAAGTTGTTTAGCAAAGTAATCATGTATTTTCTGTAAAGGTGTATCTAAAGGAAGATTACTGCTCCAAAACTCCGTTTCACGATTTTCATGGCACAACAATTCAATTACAGTCATGTGAATAGAATTCCTTGGAGTTAAAGTGAACTTATCGATAAATGGTAATTCTCTATAACGTGATTGAATAATATCAACAACTTCCATCAAATCTTGTTTAGTATAAAGATTTGCTACAACAGTATTTCCTGGAAAATGATTAAATTCCCCATTCTCTTTGAACTTAATTTTTGTTAAGTTTTTCATATAAAGACCTTCTTTTTTTATATTTGACATCGGTGTCATCATGTTTACATTATACAATGAAACCGTTTCCTTTGTCAAGCGCTGTCAAACATTTTTTTTAATTTATCTTTCATTAAATATACATTTCATTAAAAGGTTAAGTAATTTTTCCAAAATACAGCACTCATATAGACAGTATCATCAATTATAGCCATTGGGATTTTTTGATTGCCAATTCCATGTATCTCTACACATGTCTTCAATCGATTTTGTTGTTCTCCAATTTAATTCCTTATATGCTTTGTCTGCATTTGCATAACAAGTTGCAACGTCTCCTGAACGTCTTGGAACTATTTTATAAGGAATAGGGATCTTATTAACACTTTCAAATGTATTTACAAGTTGTAATACACTAGTGCCTTCTCCCGAGCCTAGGTTATAGATATAAACATCTGTTTTTTCAGATACTTTTTCTAAAGCTTTTATATGTCCTATTGCTAAATCTACTACATGGATATAATCACGCACACCAGTACCATCAAGCGTATCATAATCATTTCCGAACACACTTAGCTCTGACAGCTTACCTACCGCTACTTGTGCAATATAAGGCATCAAGTTGTTAGGAATTCCTGAGGGATCTTCCCCAATAAGCCCAGACTCATGAGCACCAATTGGATTGAAATAACGAAGCAACGCAATACTCCATTCTGAATCTGCCACATGAACATCTTTTAAAATTTGCTCAAGCATCACTTTCGTATACCCATAAGGATTTGTCGCACTTGTTTGCATCGTCTCAATTAGAGGTGACTGATTGTTAATTCCATATACAGTCGCACTTGAAGAAAAGACAATCTTTTTAACATTAAATTCTGACATCACTTCAACAAGTGCCAATGTACTCATAATATTATTTTTGTAGTACATCACAGGCTTTTGCACGGATTCTCCGACAGCTTTATAACCTGCAAAATGAATTGCAGCATCAATCGATTCTTGTTCAAATACCTTTCTCAATGCTTGTTTATCACAAACATCTAATTCGTAAAACACAGGACGTATTCCTGTAATTGCTTCAATACGGTCTAGCACCAAGATGCTAGAATTCGAAAGGTTGTCGACAATGATAACTTCCTTTCCTAAATTTAGTAATTCTACTACGGTATGGCTACCAATATAACCAGCTCCGCCTGTTACCAATATTGCCATTTGGGTTTCCTCCTAATTAATTCCAACCGACTTAACAAATCTCATAAACGCTTCATGTCCAGATGAAGTATTCTTATAAACACCTGCATCTTCTAGGACTCTCGCAAATGCTTGTCCTACTTCGTGTTGAACTACGCTATTAACCTCTTCTTTTTTAATGTTAGGATATTTTTCTTTCAATTGGTCGGCCCATTCTAAATGATAATCCGCAATTGCGTTTTCCTCTCCTAAAAGATATTTTCCAACTTCTTCTAACTCTGGTTTCAAACGAGGTGGTAATATCGCAAGTCCCATCACTTCGATTAATCCGATATTTTCCTTTTTAATATGTTGTACATCTTGATGAGGATGGAAAACACCATCTGGGTATTGTTCAGTAGTATGATTATCTCTTAGAACAATATCTAATTCATATCTCCCGTCCACTTTACGAGCAATAGGAGTCACCGTATGGTGTGGGACATCTTCAGTCATAGCAATGATGTCTACTTCTAAATCTGAATATTCTCTCCACTTATTTAGAATTTTAGTAGCTAAATCTAACAAGCGATTTTTATTTTCACTTTGTAACCTAATTACTGACATTGGCCATTTTACAATACCAGCATTAATATCCTCAAAGTCTTTAAAACGAAATTCACTCTCAAATTTTGCTTTTTCCATTGGGAAAATATATTTCCCTCCCTGATAGTGGTTATGACTAAGAATGGAGCCTCCTGAGATAGGAAGATCAGAATTTGAACCAGCAAAATATCCTGGCAAAATATCAACAATCTCCAATAATTGTTCAAATGTTTTAGAGGTAATAGCCATTGGTACATGTTGACTATTCAAAAATATCGCATGCTCATTAAAGTATGAGTAGGGAGAATACTGGAATCCCCATACTTCGTCACCAAGTTTCAACCGAATAATTCTATGATTCGAACGTGCTGGATAATTTATTCGCCCCTGATATCCTTCATTTTCCATACATAGTAAACATTTGGGATAATTAGTTGCTTTTACTAATTTTTCAGCAGCAATTGTTTTTGGATCTTTTTCGGGTTTTGACAAATTTATCGTAATCTCTAGCTCTCCATATTTAGTTGATGCTCTAAACTCAATATTCTTAGCAATAGCAGAAGTTTTAATATAATCACTATCTTTACTTAACTTATAAAACTCTTCAACTGCTTCTTGAGGTGATATATCATATGAACTCCAAAAAATATCATTTAATCGACTAGGTAAAGGAACTATGAAATTCATTAACTCTGCTCCTAAACATTCCTTTTCCTCGATTAAATCTTTAATTTTACCGTTTTTTAAGGCGATTTCCACTAAGTAATCTTTTATTTGTTTCAGGTCATTTTCATCGGAAATGCGATCAGTTCCCTCCTCACCTATTAACGCTAATACTCTATTTTTCACATATATTTTGTCAATTTCATTATACATTCCGTATTCAATTACTCTATCAACAAAATTATCAATAATTGTTTTCATATATTTTTCTTTCTAATTTATGTTCCCATATTTTCTATACATTATCCATTTATAAATTGCTTGCGTAGTATGAGCAATTTTATCAAGGTGATGAATAATATCTAAAGCACCAATTACTTCAGAAACATTCCCATCATCTTCAAATATGTAATTCATTATTTTCTTTTCAATATTTATACTAAGCTCTTCTATCTCATTCTGTTTTTGTATAACAACCATATCTAAACATCCAGATTGTTCCTCTCTATAACAAGATATAGCCCTATTCATATGCTGTCCGATAACTTCATGAAGTATTTTTATTTCTGAAATAATTTTCTTCAAATTTTCATTATTTTGAATAATCTGTAGATTTTTTAAAATTTCAACAATTCTATCCCCAATACGTTCAATGTCAGTTGATATTTTTATTACACTAATAATTCTTCTTAAGTCATATGAAACAGGATGTTGTAAACAAATTAACTCAAATCCTTTTTTATCAATATTTAGAACTGACTCATTTATGATTAAATCTTCTTTAATCAATTCTACTCGTTCTTCATTTGATAAATATTCAAATAACTTCTCATATTTATCAAGCACAGATACCCAAATGGTCTCTAAATTATTTGATAATTCTATAATTTCATTTTCTAAATATAACCTTAACATTTAGGTACCTCTTCTTAACAAAGTTCAATAGTAACAATTAATATTTTAAACAATATATCAAACATCAATAACTAGAATACTTGCATCATCCTTCTTTCCATAGATTGGATCAATAGCAGAAGAATTAAATCTCATCTTAATTAACTCTTCAAAAGTTTTATTTTGATTATTTTGATAGAATTCATAAAAGCCATCGCTCATTAAAACAATTTGTTCACTAGTAACATCTATTTGATTAATAATAGCATGGTCTAAAAATCTCTCATCCAACGAACCTATCCAGTACCCACTCGGTTGATTAGATAATTTTCTGATTTTTTGTAAAATAATTTTTTTATTTAAAACACTATTTGTACCAATTGAATCTTTTATCTCATTTTTCCCTTTTTTCAAATAAGTTATCTACTCTATGATCAGTTATTTCCATTTCGTTTACTAACATGACGCAGTCACCTAGCATCATATACTCCAACTTTTTTTCTGAAAGTTTAGCAAATATAAAAGCAAATGTTGGTAAGCGATAATACTCTGTTAATTCATATGAGTTTAAACCGATTTCATCTTTAACCTCAAGTAAAGCAGTTTCAAATATTTGTTTAAGAGTTTTTGATTCTTTACAATTAACCGACAAACTTTCTGATAAAATATGTACAACTTCTGAGACTGAATAACCTATCTCCTCTTTAGAATTATATAAATCTGTAGCTCCATCAATAATCCAAAAATACTGATTTTGTGAACCTACAGCATCCTCATTTTCTACAGAACTTCCTTGTATCGAACAAATTTTATTTATCTTTACCATAATACTTCAACCCTTTTAGTGTCAAAAGTAAACCAATTCCTGTCACTGTTAAGAATAGTTCCATAATCTTGTTCGAACCAGTCTTTGGTAATTTTTGTTTTACATCTACTATTTCTTTAGATTTATTAATATGATTTTCAGTTTCTCTGCCATCTCCAACTATTTTATGGTTCACTTCTTCTGTCTTATTATCTTGTTTATTGTCGATCTTGTCATTCATTTGTCTATTATCTTTACTTGAGTTAAACTCTCCGTTCTTCTGGTTACTATCAATTACATTATTTGAATTAGATTGTTTTTCATGCACATATGAACTTGTTTTAAATTTTTCCTCTTTGTTTTTTTCTTTTTCGTTTTTATCACTTAAGTTATTTGTTACAATTTTATAAAGCCCATTCTCCGTTACAATATTGAAATTACCATCGCTATCACGTATAACAGGTTCTTTCTCATTTGCATTAGATTTGATGAATGATATATACTTACCGGATAAATTATAAAATTGGTTATTTAAAACGGTTATTTTACCCTTTGAATCCTCAATAACAATTCCTTCTTTACCACCGAATATACTATTCTCTGAGACTACTAAATTATCACTAACTCGTAATAATTCAATATTTGGTTGTTCTGTTTCCTTAGAATTATTATTAATTACATTTTTTGTTACAGTAATATCTGATACTTTTCCTAAATATTCTGCACTATCTTTTGCAACTCGTATCGCTTTTGTTTTAGGATCGGCAATATTAAATATATTTTCGGCGATAACCACCTGTTTATTTAAATCTAATAGATCTTTAGTGTTTTTATAGCTATAAGCATTTACTAAAGCTGCTCCGCTTTCTCGATAATGTACACTCTCTCCTTTAACTTTCTTATCAAAGCGATTTCCTTTGATTAATACATCAGTGAATCCTGTAAAACGTACACCTGCATACATCATGTTATCAAAATGATTATTTAAAATTTTAATATTAGAGGGGTTCTGTGTCGACAATGTTTGATAGTGTGTGCCAATTGCTGTTACTAATTCTCCAGATTTATCACTTTTGCCAAAATAGGAATTTTGAATAGTCACATTTTCAGATTTTTTCCCATCATCATTCAAGGCATAAGGAAAACCTTTTCTAGTTAATGGTTCAATCTGAATGCTCTCCTTACTTATGATTTGCCCATCCTTCATCGTTTTGGGTAAGGCTTGCCCAAGAAAACGAGAATTATCAACTAATACATTTTTCGAACCTGCAATTTGAATAGCATGCCCTTGATAACTATCCTTGAATGTTACATTTTTTATAGTTACGTTATTTGAATTCCCAATAGCAAATGCACCTGAAGAATTTATAAGTGGTAGATTTTTTGCTTTAGTTCCTTCTTCATTCAAAGCACCGTTCATATCAATAGTACCACCAGAATAACTAATATCTTCTGTTGGGCTCCATTCTACTTGCGCACCATCATCCGTAAATAAACCTGTCATAAAAACAATAGAAGGGTGATTCTTAATATTTATACCATTTAGAATGGTAGCTTTCTCATTCAATTCTAAGTGTGTATGACTTTTTAAAAAAACAATTTCTTTTACTAAATAAGTTCCTTCCGGAAAATATACATTTCCTCCACCTAGCCCTTGAGCTGCAGCATCTATTGTATCTTGAATTGCTTGACGATCATCATTAACTCCGTCACCTATTGCTCCATAATCTTTTACACTTAAAGCAGTATCTTCAAATTCTTTTTTGATAATTCTGTCACTTATAACATCTTCCTTATAACTCTTATTTTCATTAGTAGATGTTACTGTAGATTCAACTGTTCTGTTGTCTAATTGTGAATTAGAACGAATAGTACCATTAGAGCTGATACTATTAACACTTAACGAATTATCTAAACCATTAGTGGTTGAATTAGAGGCAATCATTTCAGCAGAACGATTCTGATTAACAGTTGGTGAATTATCTAAATCATTAGTAATTGCATTAGAAGACTCTTTTGTAGCCATCGGTGAAGAACTAGTAACAACTTCATCCGATAAAATACCTTGGCTTCCCAAAATTGAAATTGCCAATAGTACCGAGCAGGTCCCCACCTTTAATTTACGAATACTGAATACCTCATTAGGAACAAAATATTTCATCAGAACCTCCAATTTTTTTACTATTTTTTAACAATTGATTATTACTTTTCTTAAAATAGATAGAATGACACCGCTGTCATTATCTTTATCATATATTTTCCAAATTGAATTGTCAAGGAATAACACAAGAAAATATTAAAATTTATACTCTTCGGAAATCTCTTCAAACTAGGTCAGTGCCGCCTTGCCCTAAGTCTAGGTTACTGACTTGGTCAGTNNGTTAGAAATCGATTTGACTATCCCGATCGATTTGTCCTATTCTTATTTCATTTTACTATATCTACAACCTCAAAGCAGGGTTTTGAGCTATCTATGGCCAACTTCCTAGTTTGCTCTTTAGCCTTCCATTCAAAAGTGATGCTATCTTTCTTAGCTTGAATATAAAATATCCCATTTACTATATTTAAATTTATTGATATGTTGTAAATTATAAATGAAAGAACAAATACCTTGTCATACAAGCATTCGCCAGGGATATTTACCTGAATATCGCTCATATGGCGGATTGAAACTAAAACACTACAATATATTTCTTAAATAGACCTTCTATAAAAGCTAGATTTAACCTCGATAAAAATAGATGCAGTGCTTCTAAAATACTGGAATAGGGTATATAGGTAATCGTAGACAAGTGTTTTATAGATTGTCTCGCAGGAGATCTAATGATGTATAGCAAGCTTCACTAAACATATGGGATATTTGTATTATTATAATATCAAAATGCTATAAATTCTATCATGCAAAAGAATGACTAGAACATGAAAGACAGGCACAAAACTTTGAACAATATTCTGAAAACAAAAAAAGACGCGAGTTTCCACAATCTCACTCATGGAAACTCACGTCTTTCAAAAAATAGGGTGAATTGAAAACTAGAACAAGACACTATATTTTCTAAATGATGTCTAGTAAGGATTCTAAATGCTACACCAAATTGCTCACATCTTATTTCAAACCACGGGACTCCCACAAGAAAGGAAAATCCTATAAAAATTCTCTCTCTGAGGAGAAAGGGGCCTCAACTACAGGTGTAAACTATTATCAATTGAAAACAACAGTTTTTACACTCAATTAGACTTTTTAGGGACAGTATTACTTTCGCTTGTCTGTAGTTTGTCATTTTTTTGATAAAGTTAGTACTTTTTCAGAAACTGTTTTGAAAGTCTCAATGATATAGTCCACTTCTTCATCGCTTAATTTAGTGTGAAGAGGGAGCGTAATTTCATTTTCAAAGAAGGCATAGGCCTTAGGATAGTTCGTCATATCAAATCCAAGATTCTTATAGGCTGTCAAGAGAGGAAGCGGTTTGTAGTGAACATTACTTGCAATTCCTGCTTTAGCTAATTCTTGGATGATAAGATTGCGTTCCTCTAAGCTCGCTCCTTCTACATGGGTGATGTAGAGGTGGCGTGAAGATTCTACAGTATCAGTCTTGTGTGCCAATGGATGGATACGAGAACCTGCAAAACCACGATCATAGCGGTCCACGATGTCCTTACGACGTTCTAGCAAACCAGAGTAACGGTCCAATTGTACCAAACCAAGCGATGCCATGATATCAGTCATATTGCACTTGTAGGCTGGTGTGACGATATCGTATTCCCATGACCCCAGTTGCATCTTGGCAAGGGCATCCTTAGTTTGCCCGTGAAGGGAAAGGATTTGGAATTCCTTGTACATCTCTTCGTCGTCAATCGCTGGATTGGCCTTCCAAGTCGCACTTCCACCTTCTGCCGTTGTAAAGTTCTTAACGGCGTGGAATGAGAAGGAAGTAAAGTCAGCGATAGAACCAGAAGGTTGTCCTTTATAAGTAGATCCCAAAGCGTGGGCACTATCAGAGACAATGACAATACGGTTAAAGGCCTTTTGCCACTTGCTTGAAGCGGTGAAGAAGTCACGTTTTTTCTCCACGACTTGGAACAAACGGTCATAATCGCAAACAATCCCTGCGAGCTCTACTGGGATAATCACCTTAGTTTTCTCAGTGATAGCTTGCTCAAGCAGGTCATAGTCCATCTCAAACGTATCTGCTTGGATATCCACCATGACAGGGGTTGCTCCCACGTGCGTAATGACACTACATGAAGCCGTATAGGTCATGGCTGGAACGATGACTTCATCACCAGGTCCCACTTCCAAAACGCGTAAAATCAACTCCAGAGCAGCTGTCGCAGAGTTGAGACAAACAGTCTTAGGTGTCTGTGTGTAAAGAGACAAGCGGCGCTCCAGTTCTTTTGTTTTAGGACCTGTTGTGATCCAACCAGAACGCAGGGTATCCGCTACTTCAGCAATTTCTGCTTCTGTGATATCAGGCGGTGAAAATGGAATATTGTAATTTGGCATTGATTTGCTCCTTTTATCTGTACTCATTTTCTTATGACTACTTTATTTTAGTACCTCAAACACGGTTTGAAACATGATTTTGATGTCCCCAAAGAAACTAAACTCTCGGAGATAGGCGAGGTTATAGCGCATCTTTTCAGGAAGAACATGCTCCACATAGGCCTGATCAACTGACAGACCTTTCTCCGTCATTTGACTGATGATGGTGTCCTCATCCTTGTAGTTGATGCTGGCTGGAGAGGTAATTCCTGCTTGCAAGAGCAAGGTTGCCATCATTTCAGGGCTATACTGCTCTGTATAACGTGGCACTTCAGGTCGTGTACCGACAAAGGACATCTCACCTTTAAGGACATTGACCAACTGAGGCAGTTCGTCCAAACGGACACGTCGGATGAAATTTCCAACCTTGGTAATGCGGCTATCGTTAGCAGAAGTCACCAGACTTCCTTTTTTATCCGCATCCGTCACCATGGTACGGAACTTCCAAATCTTGAACCGACGGTTGTACTGGGTCACACGCTCTTGCTTGTAAATCACTGGCCCCTTGCTATCCAACTTGATCCAAATGCTCAAGATGAGAAAGATGGGAGAGGTCAGAACCAGTAAGCCCAAGGCCAAAACCCAGTCCAAGCAACGCTTGAAAATCAGCGAACCCTTCCTTTTAGAGACAAGCTGGTAGTAAGACTCAACCTCGCTTGATTTCATTTCCACAGGCAAGTCTTCCCATTTCAGCATGCTGTTCTCCTTTGTTTTTATTATACTATTTGTCAACATTTTTCATTATACCACAAAATGGAAAAGGCGGTGAAAGAAATCTGTAATTTGAAGGATTTCCTTCTTTTACTCAATGAAAATCAAAGAGTGTTAGGACATGGCCCCTGCCTGCAAGCTATACATCTTGTGATAGGTTCCTCCCAAGGCCAAGAGTTCTTCATGAGTTCCACTCTCGATAATGCGCCCCTTGTCCAAAACATAGATGCAGTTGGCGTCTTGAATAGTAGAAAGGCGGTGAGCGATAGCAATAGTTGTTCGGCCCTGTCTCATCTTCGCCAGAGAAGCTTGAACCAAGCTTTCTGTTTCAGAGTCAATATTGGCGGTCGCTTCATCCAAAATCAGGATTTTAGGCTGGCTGGCAACTGTTCTGGCAAAGGCAAGAAGCTGTCGCTGACCAGTTGAAAAACTCGATCCACGCTCAGACACAGGGGAGTCGTACCCCTTAGGAAGTTCTTGAATAAAGGAATCTGCATCCACAAAGGCTGCCGCAGCCTGAACCTGATCATCACTGATTTCTTGGTACATGGCGATATTGAACTTAATAGTTCCATGATAGAGAAAGGGTTCCTGCAAGACCAAACCGATGTTTTTTCTCAGCTCTTCTTGACTGAAATCCCTGATATCCACATCATCCAAGAGAACTCTCCCTGACTGGAATTCATAAAAGCGCATGAGAACATTTATAATCGAAGATTTCCCCGAACCTGTATGACCTACAAAGGCAATGGTTTCACCCTTGTTGACCGAAAAAGAAATATCATCCAGAATAGGATGTTTGCCATCATATGAGAAACACACATGTTCAAAACGAATATTGCCTTCTTCAACCTCAACCTGACTATTTTCTTGAAGAGGCTCATAGGTTGCCTCGTCAATCAAGGCAAAGACACGGCCTGCAGACACCATAGACGTTTGCAGGGTTGAAAAGTTTTGCGTTACTTCAATCAGAGGATCAAAGAGACGATTGATGTACTGGATAAAAGCATACATAGTCCCGACCGTTATCCCGATAGAAAGACCACGGTAGCCAAAATAGGCCATTAAGACAGTATAACCTAGGAGTTTCAACAAACTCATAGCAGGGCGCAACAAGAGGGCATCAAAGGCTACAGAGCGGTTGGCATAGACCAAGTGTTCTTGGTTAATCTCATCAAATTCTGCCTGCTGGCGCTTTTCTTGATTAAAGACCTGGATAATCCTAATTCCTTCGATATTTTCTGCCAGCTTACTATTGATATCTGACAAGAGACTTCTGGTTTTCTCGATAATCTTGACTGATTTTTTACGATAGAGATTGACCAAAAGGAAAATCAAAGGGAGAAAGAGCAGGACTAATGCTGTCAAACGAAAATCCAACACCAACATGGTATAAAGGGTTGTCAAAAAGATAAAAATTGCTGAGATAAAACTGGATAAAATCCCCGAAAACATATCACTGATTGTCTCGGTATCATTAGTCAAACGAGAGACGATAGAGCCTGCTGGCGTCTTGTCAAAATAAGACATGCCTAGCTTCTCCATATTGGCAAAGGCATCGCGACGAATATCCCTCACAATACTGTAAGACACCCGTACAAAGAGAAGATTTCCGACATACTGAACCAGAGTTTGCAGGATATAGAGACCATAGTAGGCCAGCAACACTGTCACAGCGAGTTGATTGAGATTGCTGAGATACTGGTCGATAAAGTGGGAAGCCACAAGGGGAATGACACTTTTAATGACCGTAGTCGCTAGGAGAAAGCTGAGTGCCAAAAAGGTCAGAAGACCATAAGGCTTGAGATAAGATATCAAGCGCTTCAATACAGCCCATTGTTCTTGTTTATTCTGCATCTTCTTCTCCCTTCATTTCCAGCTGCTGAGACTGGTAGGTTTGGGCATACCAGCCATCCAAAGCTAGCAAGTCTTCGTGCCTGCCTCGTTCGATGATTTGACCATTTTGCAGGACTAAAATCAAATCTGCATGGACAACTGCACTGAGGCGATGAGCCGTAATAATGGTTGTCTTGTCCTTTCGCGTCTCCTTAAGGTTGTCGATAATCGCATACTCTGTCTTGGCATCCACGGCCGACAAAGAATCATCCAAAATCAAGATATCAGGGTCTAAAATCATAGCCCGACTCATAGCCAGCCGCTGCTTTTGCCCACCAGAAAGACTGACTCCCTTTTCACCAATCAACGTATCAAATCCCTGTGACATGGCTACAATGTCTTGGTAAACTTGAGCTAGCTTAGTCGCTTCCTCGACCGCTGAAATGGGCAAGTTAGGATTGCCAAAGCGAATATTGTCTAAAATCGAAGTCGCAAAGAGGAACTGGTCCTGAGGGACGTAGCCCATAAGACTACGAAGCTCTGTCAAACGATAATCGCGAATATCGTGACCATTTAGATAAATGCCTCCCTTATCCACATCGTACTCACGCAAGAGGAGTTTAATCAAGGATGTTTTCCCAGAGCCTGTCTGCCCAACCAAGCCCAGAGTTTGCCCTTTTTCCAAACTAAAGTGAATATCCATTAGCGTTTCCTCGTTTTCAAAAGCAAAGTTATCAATAGCATACTCCAAGCGCCCGTTTTCAATACCATCCAGAGGAAACTCGGAGTCTTTTACAGATGATTCCTGAGACAAAAGATTCTCAATCCGCTGGTAAGAAACCTTTCCTCGCTGAGTGATATTAAAGAGGAAACCAATAGCCATGAGAGGCCAGACCATCATATCCAAATAACTAATAAAAGTGACCAAATTTCCAACTGTAATCTGCCCCTCCCGAACCATCAAAGAGCCGACTAAGAGTGTTAAAACATAGGATAATCCAACAAACAAGAAAACCATTGGGTCAAAGAGTCTATCGTATTTCATGGTTTGGAGGTTCTTTTGGAAGGTTAATTCATTGACTGCCTGAAAGGACTCCAGCTCATCTGCCTGATAACCAAAAGACTTGGTCACTTTGATACCTGATACAGACTCCTGAACCTTGTTATTGAGTTCAGAAAAGGCATCCTGTGACTCTCCAAAGACCTTATGAGTCTTTCTTCCCAAACGACTGGTCGCATATGCCATAAAAGGCAGGGGCAAAATTGCAACTAGAGTCATCTGCCAGGAAATGCTAAAGAGCATGGTCAGCAAAGTCACTAAAGCTGTAATAGAGGCATCCACCGCAGATATAACACCACCACCTGCAAGACTCGTCAAAGAATTGATATCATTGGTTGCGTGTGCCATCAAGTCCCCCGTCCGATAGGTTTGATAAAAGGCTGGAGACATCTTTGTAAAATGCTCAAACAAGCGAGACCTCATAATCTGCCCCAGACGGTAGGATGTCCCAAGAATATACATACGCCAAACATAGCGCAGATAGTACATACCAAAGGCCGCAAGAAGCAAGTAAAATAGGTAAATAAGTAGTTCATTCTGAATTAATTGCCCCGATGTGATAGCATCAATGATTCGCCCCATGACCATTGGGGGAATGAGGTTAAGGACAGAAACCAAGACCAAGGCCACAATTCCGACTAGATAACGGCGTTTTTCTAGCTTAAAAAACCACCAGAGTTTTTGAATAATGGACATAAAATTCCTTTCTAGTTCCAAATGGAAACCTGAGACCCCGACCCCAGGTTTTTCTTATTCATAGGTTACAACTGTAACGTCACCTTTGTCATACTCAGCGATAAAGATATTGGCTACATTGTCATGCCCTTGTTTGCCGAGATTATCAATCAACCACTCTTCGCTACAGCCAAGCGATTCCAAGACTTCTACTTGGATAACACCATCAGTCACAATTAGATACTTAGGATTTTCATCTCCCATTTGGACCACGATGAGTTGGTCATTTTGCTCCTGCACAGCTCGTTCAACTTGCTTCATCTGGAAAATCCCTTGGCTACGAAGTTTGAGGGTTACATCCACCCCAAACAAATCAACCGAACGACAGGCTTCTAGGTCAATCTTCTCATGTTTGATGAGGAGAGTTGGCTTACCATCAATCAAACATTTCACAAAACGAATATTATGAAGCCACTTGAGGGTCAAAACCAAAATAGTCCACATCAGTAAAATCACCTCGTACTGCAAAATGCTGATAGAACTATTGTAAATCACCCCACCAATGATAGCACAGAGAACATAATTCTGAATTTAATCTGTCGCAGAGTTAGGTGCTAAGTTCCCCTTTCCTGTCACATTGATAACAAAACAAGTGAGAAGAGCCCCAAGGCCAGTTCGATTACAATTTCCATACAGTTGAGTGTCACTTGTTTACCTTCACCAATTCAATAACGTCTGTTTGATGCAATTCTAATTTCTTTAAAAGATACTTGTCTAATTCGCTCTCGTTCATGGCGTGGTAGAAATCTGAACCGACCTTGACAAGTTCTCCATCAGTAACTGCAGAAGTATTGACGTAAACTTCTGATTTATCCACTCCCAAGTCTTTAGAAACAACCTCTATGAAATGAAGTTTGAAATTGGTTGTTAGAGGCTTAATTGGTCTGGTATTTTGAGATTGTCACCAAAAGCATGGCTATCAAAGTCAAGACAAAAATCATGACCAATTCACAAAATCTAGTCACCTTTTTTATCACGATACGCCTTGAAGGCAAAAAATCCTGTGATAGCTAGGAGCACAATCCCAAAGCCAACCATGATACCATTTTGCTGACCGATTTGGCTGAGTACATAGTCATAAGAGTAGAATTTCATGTATTTTCACTCCCTTTCATAAAATCATTCTTAATTATAAACAAAAGAGGATGATTTTTCAAACCATACGTTGGGGAAATAGACTTATCAGACCAACTTCTCTAACTAATGACTCAAATACCTGTTTCAAGATTCTAATTTTGATAATTGATAAGAATAGACACTAGGAATTATCACTACAAAGAAAAGTGTCAAGAAGAATACCCAGTAAACATATAGTTGCACAAAGGAGTTTAGAAACAATAACAATCCTCCTAATACCCAAATTTTTCCAGCTAATCGATGTGTTTTTCTCCAGTTTTTATCACTCTCCAAGGTCCACGGAAGTCGAATACCGATTATATAATTTCGGTGTGTTTTTGGTAGATAATTTCCAATTACGATCATCACGACTCCCATAAAAATCTGAGCTAGAATCCCGCTCATCATGGAATAACCCAAAGATTCTCCGAAGATAGAAATCATTAATAGACAAGATACAAAAGGAATAATCCAGTAAATCAAAACTTGTATTTTTGAACTGATATTGCTAGATTTAGGATCCTTAATCATTAAAAATAGAAGCAACCAATGCATCAAAAGCATGAGAGTCGGTAATCCAAAGATAGCAGACATTTTATGATTGTAGCCATCTGCTTGACCCAGTAGATTAAAATGAGTGGGTATCTCCTCTGGTAATTGATTCCAGAAAACACAACCTACAAGGGAAGGTAGTAGGATGAGAATGCTCGTAAATAATAGCAATTTCTTATTGATTTTTATCTTCATCAAAATGATCTCCTTTCAGATCTGCTAACCAAACCATTATATCCTCTAAAACCGATGTATTTAACTCATAATAAATAAAGTTTTTTTCTTTCATTTCATGAATCAAATCCGCTGCTTTCAAAATCGTGAGATGGTGTGAAATAGTTGCACTAGTCAACTCGAATTGACTGGCAATTTCTCCTGCAGGTAATCTACCTGTTTTGAGTAAATTCAAAATCTCTCTCCTAACTGAATGAGATAAGGCTTTAAAGCTATTTGCAAAACTCATAATGACTCCTTTCCCTTTGTAATATTAGTAGGGCTAGGACTAAGCAAGGTAGAACTGATAGCATTCCTGTCGGTGATGGATCTAAAATCAAGAGGCTTGAAACTTTTTCTCCTGGTAATTGAAAGAGTAACCCAATACCTGCAGTTGCATTGATTGCCCCATGAAATAGGACTGAAGCCCAGATAGAGCCTGTCTTTTCCAACAACCAGCTTAACAATATTCCTAGGCTAAAACAAAATAGAAACATGGCGACAACTCCTAAAACGGGATAAGAAAAATAAGATAGTCCATAATTATAGCCTTGCAAATTGATTGGTAGATGCCAAAGACTCCAAATGAGACCAAGCAAGACATGAGTCTGGACTCTTGAAAAGCGTCCTCTTAGCACTGGGTAAAGATAGCCACGCCAACCAATTTCCTCCCCTAATGCAAAGAAACTATTAAGAAAAGGAGCGTAAGTCAAACTAGCTAGGATTTGAATCAAAGCCAAGAAAGATAAGGGAATGGCTGATTGAGAGACACCTTTTTCTTGTAAAATAGCTTGAATAGATTCAAAACCAAGGCTGAAATTGCTAGGAAATACAAGAAAATAAAGTCCCGCTCCTAAAAAACTGATAACTGCTGGTAACCAGATAGCTAGTAAGTAAAAGCGCCAGTTGCTCTTGAGATTTACAACTAATTTAGATTTGATTCCACTAGGTTGATTCGTGATTTTCCCTAAGAGAAAGACTGCAAGCGCAGGCATCCACATGGCTACAATACTAGCAAGTTGACTCCATGGAGAATTTAGACCAACACCACCTATCCATAGTGCCAACCATATTATCCAAGCAAGGGCATAAGCCAAGACCACAAAAAGAAGGATTGTTCTCTTATTTGACATATATGTAACTTCACTTTCTATTTAGATATTTTTCTAAATAACATTATACACCTTTCTATTCTAAACACAAGAGCTATTTAGATTTTTTTCTAAATAGTTTAGGGAATTTTTATTTTCTCAGGATAAAGTCTAAAGAGTGATTTTTCAAACCATACGTTGGGGAAATAGACCTTTTTTTGGTATAATAAAATCTATAATCTGAATGAAAAAGGTAACTTTATGAAACTTATCTCATGGAATATTGATTCCCTAAACGCTGCCCTAACTAGTGATTCAGCTCGTGCCAAATTGTCCCAAGAAGTCCTACAAACCTTGGTCGCTGAAAATGCTGATATTATCGCTATCCAAGAAACCAAGCTTTCTGCCAAAGGGCCTACAAAGAAACACTTGGAAATTTTAGAAGAACTCTTCCCAGGCTACGAAAACACGTGGCGCTCTTCTCAAGAACCTGCCCGCAAAGGCTATGCTGGTACTATGTTCCTCTATAAGAAAGAACTCACACCTACTGTCACTTTCCCAGAAATCGGTGCCCCTTCTACCATGGACTTGGAAGGCCGCATCATCACTTTGGAATTTGATAAATTTTTCGTGACCCAGGTTTACACACCAAATGCTGGCGATGGTCTTAAACGCTTGGAAGAACGCCAAGTCTGGGATGTCAAATATGCGGAGTATTTGGCTGAACTAGACAAAGAAAAACCAGTCCTTGCGACCGGTGACTACAACGTAGCCCACAATGAAATCGACCTTGCAAATCCTGCTAGCAACCGCCGTTCACCTGGATTTACTGACGAGGAACGTGCTGGATTTACCAACCTATTGGCAACTGGATTTACTGATACCTTCCGCCATGTTCATGGCGATGTTCCTGAACGCTACACTTGGTGGGCACAACGCAGCAAAACTTCTAAAATCAACAATACAGGCTGGAGAATCGACTACTGGCTCACAAGTAACCGTATCACTGACAAGGTCACTAAATCTGATATGATTGACTCAGGTGCTCGCCAAGACCATACACCCATTGTCATGGAGATTGAACTCTAAGGAGAAAACGAATGGACTATCAAGCTGTCATTCCTGAACTTGTAGTATCTGACATCGAAAAATCACGCCACTTCTACTGCGACCTGCTAGGATTCTCTGTCGAATACGAGCGTCCAGAGGAGAAATTTCTCTTCCTCTCGCTTGAAGACTGCCAACTTATGCTAGAAGAAGGCAGCGCAGAAGAATTAGCTCAGCTGACCTATCCATTCGGGCGCGGTGTCAATATTTCCTTTGGCATTACAGATGTTCCTCAGCTCCACCAAAAACTGCTGGAAGCTAACTATCCTATTCATCGTCCTTTGACTAAAAGAGAATTTCGAGTGGGAGATAGCTTTATTTACCCTCATGAATTTGCGATTTTGGATCCTGATGGTTATTTTTTAAGATTTAGCGAGTAGAATAATAAAGATTGGGAAAAAATCTTTAAAGTTAGAGAAAGGCATATTGTCAAGTCTTGAAAAATCTTGATAATATGTCTTTTATGATGAAAAAATCTTCTAATACTCTTCGAAAATCAAATTCAAACCACGTCAGCGTCGCCTTACCGTACTCAAGTACAGCCTGCGGCTAGCTTCCTA
>NZ_VMMV01000023.1:0-1548 GCF_013277375.1 Streptococcus sp. 3613 | reverse complement strand
GAGCTGACTTCGTCAGTTCTATCCACAACCTCAAAACAGTGTTTTGAGCTGACTTCGTCAGTTCTATCCACAACCTCAAAACAGTGTTTTGAGCTGACTTCGTCAGTTCTATCCACAACCTCAAAACAGTGTTTTGAGCTGACTTCGTCAGTTTTATCTGCAACCTCAAAGCAGTGCTTTGAGCAACCTGCGGCTAGTTTCCTAGTTTGCTCTTTGATTTTCATTGAGTATTAAATTGTGCTATCGATTGTCATCATCTTGCTAGAAAAAGGGATTGAAGGCCTTTTCGTGAGCGATAGTAGTAGCTGGACCATGTCCTGGATAGACATCGTAGTTTGGTAGGGTGAAGAGTTGGGTCTGGATACTATGAAGGAGTTGCTCTGTACTACCAGTCGGAAGATCCGTCCGTCCAATTGTTTCGCGGAACAGAGCATCTCCCGTCAAGACTAGGTGAGCATCAGGAAAGACTAGGGAAACACCACCGATAGAGTGCCCTGGGGTCGGTAGAACCTTAAAACGAAATTCCTCTAGTTGGTATTCTTCGTGAAAGACAAAGGTGTGTTCTGCAGGTTTTGTGACCACATCTGCCATATCATCGTGGCGAGGGAGACCGGAGAGATTATCGACAGGAGTGTAGAGCCAGCTGGCTTCGCTCTCTGCGATATAGACAGGAGGATTGCCAAAGGTCTCGCGCACCAAGTCCAGACTCATGATATGGTCATAATGAGCGTGGGTCAATAGAATGGCACAGATCGGTTTGTTGAGGTTCTCGATTGTCTGACGAATGGCTTCCCATTGACTACCAGGATCTACAACGATGAGGTGTTTTTCACCTTCCAGGTAATAGGTGTTTTCATAGGCAACAGGATTCACAGTTTTATGGATTTTCATTTTATCTCCAATCTCAAAGAATGTACTAAATTAAGTATAGCACAGTTAGGGAGAATAGGTAAGGATTTAGAATGAACTTAAAAACCAGCATGACTAGATGAAGACAGGCTGGTTATCAATTTATCACTATTGGAAAGGTGTCAATTGCCCTTCATAGGTTGCATAAACTCCGTCATTAGCTTGTTTGATAGATGTGATGTTTAGAGTGCCACCGTAGTTGGCTTCTCGTTTGTCGCTATATTCACTATAAGTTATCCTATTTGGCAGGTTCTGGTCGTTAGCATAGTATTGAACGACTGTTTTTTTATAGCTTTGCTGGCTGAATAGGAACAGGCAACTAGCTCCTAATACTAGGAGAGCAAAGATAGAAATAGCAGTTTTTTTCATAGGTGTTCTCCTTATAAACTAACGGATAAAAGAAAGTATCTTGAGGATTTTTATACTCTTCGAAAATCTCTTCAAACCGCGTCAACGTCGCCTTGCCGTATATATGGTTACTGACTTCGTCAGTTCTATCTGCAACCTCAAAACGGTGTTTTGAGCAACCTGCGGCTAGTTTCCTAGTTTGCTCTTTGATTTTCATTGAGTATCAGATGAATTTCTTGGTTGTGGCTAAAAAATATGCTACTCTATCAATATGAAAATTTTAATCCCAAC
>NZ_VMMV01000022.1:9794-11833 GCF_013277375.1 Streptococcus sp. 3613 | reverse complement strand
TTTCATCTACTCTGTTATTCGAGGGCATTCTATTGATGGTTGGAAATTGATTGGTGGTACTTGGTACTATTATAAGAACAGTACGAAACAAACAGGTTGGCAAAAGATAAATGACACTTGGTACTATCTAGACGCCTCCGGTAAGATGCTCACAGATTGGCAAAAAGTAAATGGGAAATGGTATTATCTGGAAACCTCTGGTTCAATGGCAACAGGTTGGAAATATATACGAGGCAGATGGTATTACTTAGATAATAAAAATGGAGACATGAAAACCGGTTGGATAAAAGTGGGAGGAAATTGGTATTATCTCAATTCAAGTGGAGCAATGGTTACAGGTAGCCAAACTATTGATGGTAAAGTTTATAATTTCGCTTCATCTGGTGAATGGATTTAATATTGGAGGTATATATAAATGAAACTTTTGAAAAAAACTATGCAAGCTGGACTAACAGTAATTTTCTTTGGTTTGCTAGCTACGAATACAGTATTTGCAGATAACTCTGAAGGATGGCAGTTTGTCCAAGAAAACGGTAGAACCTATTACAAAAAGGGGAACCTCAAAGAAACGGACTGGCGAGTGATTGATGGGAAGACCTATTATTTTGATTATAATGGCGAAATGGTTGTTGGTTGGCAGTACATTCCAATGCCAGTTAAAGGATATACAATTGGTCCTTACCCTAATGGTATCAGATTAGAAGGTTCCCCAATGCCAGAATGGTACTACTTTGACGAAAATGGAGTGCTACAAGAGTTTGTTGGTTGGCAAGAATTAGAGCTAAAATATTCCTTAACCGTTGGGAAAAAACATGGTGAAGGCTGGGAAGGTCCCGAAGTTCTTAAATTAGCATACTACTACTTTGATCAAGATCATTATTTAAAGACAGGTTGGCTTTATGATCAATCTAACTGGTATTACCTAGCAAAAACAGGAAATTCTGGGAATAAGAATCTTGGTGGTGAAAGACGTGTAGGTTGGATAAATGATGGTTCAGCTTGGTACTATCTAGATTCAGAAACTGGTATCATGCAAACTGGTTGGAAGCAAATTGGCAATAAGTGGTACTACCTCCGTTCATCAGGTGCAATGGCAACAGGTTGGGTGAAAGATGGTTCAATATGGTACTATCTAAATGCAAGTAATGGAGATATGAAAACAGGCTGGTTCCAAATCAATGGTAAATGGTATTATGCCTATGGTTCAGGTGCTCTAGCTGTTAATACCACAGTAGATGGTTACTACGTAAACTATAATGGTGAGTGGGTTAAGTAACGAATGCTAATCGTAACTGTAGTTGATACTTAACTTATTAAAAAGAGCTTTTTTCTACCATTTGTCAACTCTATCAATTTTTAAGAATTAAATGAGTGAAGACAGTAGCTATTCAGTATGTTTATCTACTGTAGTAGGTTGAAGAAAAACTAAGAATGAGAAAGGACGAAGTTAGTCCTTTCTTTTTTATGTGACTATACTTTCTATTCAAATGAGCTTTTAACCGATTGATTGAGCCAATCAACTCTTAAAACCAAAGAGCAATTTCTCGCTTAGCTGACTCTTCTGAATCTGAACCATGTACAACATTTTGGATAGTCTCATTTTCTCCAGCAGCTTTTGCAAAATCAACTCGAATAGTTCCTGGTAAAGCTTCTTCTGGATCAGTTGCACCCATCATGGTCCGCCAAGTTTCGATTACTTTGGGATCAGAAATGATACCTACAAGAACCGGTCCTGAAGTCATAAATTCACGAATCGGTGGGTAAAAACTTTGACCAACCAAGTCCTGATAGTGCTGGTCAATTAACTCTTCTGAAAGCTGTGTACGCAACTCCAATTTTTCAATTGTAAATCCACGTTGTTCGATACGTTTCAACACTTCACCCACTAGTCCTCTTTTTACACCATCTGGTTTAATGATAAAAAATGTTTGTTCCATACCTGTCTCCTTTGTCAGCTTCTTTCTTTTATACTCTTCGAAAATCTCTTTAAACCACGTCAACGTCGCCTTGCCGTAGGTATATGTTACTGACTTCGTCAG
>NZ_VMMV01000022.1:0-9703 GCF_013277375.1 Streptococcus sp. 3613 | reverse complement strand
TTTCATTGAGTATTATTTTACCATATTTCATGGAAAAATGGAGAAAGTTTTCAGAAAAGAAAAAGAGAACCCGAAGGCTCTCTCATTCTCTTTTATTCTACTGTTTCTTCCACAGTTTCAACGGCAGCATCCACAACTACTTCTGTTGTTTCTTCATTTCCTTCTTCCTCTACTGGAGGATTAAGGTATTCTTCTTCGTTGACAGCATGTGGTTCAAGGTTACGGTAACGAGCCATACCAGTACCTGCTGGGATGATCTTACCGATGATAACATTTTCTTTAAGTCCAAGGAGATGGTCTTTCTTACCACGGATAGCCGCGTCTGTAAGGACACGAGTTGTTTCCTGGAAGGAAGCCGCTGACAAGAAACTGTTGGTTTCAAGTGAGGCTTTGGTAATTCCCATGAGGACTGGTCGACCAGTCGCTGGAACTCCACCTGAGATAAGAACATCTTTGTTAGCATCTGTAAAGTCATTGATATCCATGAGGGTACCCATGAGAAGATCTGTGTCACCTGGATCCATGACACGAACTTTACGGATCATTTGACGAACCATTACCTCGATGTGTTTGTCACCGATTTCTACCCCTTGGCTACGGTAAACTTTTTGTACTTCACCGAGAAGGTAAGTTTCAACTGACAAGACATCACGAACTGCAAGGAGACGTTTTGGTTGGATAGAACCTTCTGTAAGAGCAGCACCACGCGCTACTTGGTCACCAACTTCAACACGCATACGAGCGGTAAATGGAACAACATATTCGCCTTCACCAGTTTCGCCCTTAACAAAGACTTTCTTGGTACGAGTTGAAGCATCTTCTTCGATAGCTGTAACTTGTCCTTTAACCTCTGTGATAACCGCTTCCCCTTTAGGATTGCGGGCTTCAAAGATTTCTTGGACACGAGGAAGACCCTGAGTGATATCGGTATTTGAGGCAACCCCACCCGTGTGGAAGGTACGCATTGTAAGCTGTGTACCAGGTTCCCCGATAGATTGGGCAGCGATTGTTCCAACTGCTTCACCAACTTCAACCGCATCACCAGTCGCCAAGTTGATACCATAACAGTGACGGCAGACACCGTGACGAGTGTTACATGTAAATACAGAGCGGATAGTCACTTCTTCCACACCAGCATTGACAATTTCACGCGCCTTGTCTTCTGTAATCAACTCATTTGGACCGATAATAACTGCACCAGTTTCTGGATGTTTAACAGTTTTCTTAGTGTAACGACCATTGAGACGCTCTTCGAGAGACTCGATCATCTCTTTTCCTTCTGCGATAGAACGGATCAAGAGACCACGGTCTGTTCCACAGTCGTCCTCACGGATGATAACGTCTTGGGCAACGTCAACCAAACGACGAGTCAAGTAACCTGAGTCGGCTGTCTTAAGGGCCGTATCGGTCATACCTTTACGGGCACCGTGAGTTGAGAAGAACATTTCGAGTACTGACAAACCTTCGCGGAAGTTTGAAAGGATTGGCAATTCCATGATACGTCCGTTCGGAGCAGCCATCAGACCACGCATACCGGCAAGCTGTGAGAAGTTTGAGATGTTACCACGGGCTCCAGAGTCCATCATCATAACGATTGGGTTCTTAGGATCTTGGTTGGCAATCAAACGTTTCTCCAATTTTTCACGGGCAGCACGCCATTCAGCTGTAACAGCATTGTAACGCTCGTCGTCCGTGATCATACCACGACGGAATTGTTTTGTGATCTGTTCTACACGTTTATGTGATTCTTCAATGATTTCAGCCTTGTCATCAACGACTGGGATATCGGCAATACCCACTGTCAATCCTGCAAGAGTTGAGTGGTGGTAACCGAGGTTCTTCATACGGTCAAGTAGGGCAGAAGTTTCTGTCGTACGGAAACGTTTGAAGATTTCAGCGATGATATTTCCAAGATTTTTCTTCTTGAATGGAGGGTTAAGTTCAAGTTTACTGATTGCTTCCTTGATATCTCCACCAAGTGGCAAGAAGTATTTAGCTGGAACGCCTTCTGTCAAGTTGGCATTGTTTGGTTCTTGCAAGTATGGTAGCCCCTCTGGCATAATGTCGTTGAAGAGGATTTTACCAACGGTTGTAAGCAAGACCTTGTGTTTTTGCTCTTCTGTCCATGGTTTGTTAAGGCTATCTGTTGCGATACCAACACGTGAGTGAAGGTGAACATAACCATTACGGTAAGCCATAACCGCTTCGTCACGGTCTTTGAAGACCATTCCTTCACCTTCACGACCAGCTTCTTCCATAGTCAAGTAGTAGTTACCCAAAACCATGTCCTGAGATGGAGTAACAACTGGTTTACCATCTTTCGGGTTCAAGATGTGCTCAGCAGCGAGCATGAGGATACGAGCTTCTGCTTGGGCTTCTTCTGAAAGCGGTACGTGGATGGCCATTTGGTCCCCGTCAAAGTCGGCATTGTAGGCTTCACAGACAAGCGGGTGCAAGCGAAGGGCCTTACCATCAATCAAGACTGGCTCGAAGGCTTGGATACCCAAACGGTGAAGGGTCGGTGCGCGGTTCAAAAGCACTGGGTGTTCTTTAATCACTTCTTCAAGAATATCCCAGATACGCTCATCTCCGCGTTCGACCAAGCGTTTAGCAGCTTTGACGTTTTGCACGATATCACGAGCGACGATTTCACGCATGACGAATGGTTTAAAGAGCTCGATCGCCATTTCACGTGGCACACCACATTGGTACATCTTAAGAGTTGGACCAACGGCGATAACGGAACGTCCTGAGAAGTCAACACGTTTACCGAGCAAGTTTTGACGGAAGCGTCCTTGTTTACCTTTAAGCATGTGGCTCAAAGATTTCAGTGGACGGCTACCTGGTCCTGTGATCGGACGACCACGACGACCATTGTCAATCAAAGCGTCAACTGCTTCTTGAAGCATACGCTTCTCATTTTGAACGATGATACCTGGTGCATTCAACTCAAGCAAACGAGCCAAACGGTTGTTACGGTTGATAACACGGCGGTAAAGGTCATTCAAGTCAGATGAGGCAAAACGGCCACCATCCAACTGCAACATTGGACGAAGATCTGGTGGAATAACTGGAAGGATGTTGAGAATCATCCATTCAGGTTTGTTTCCAGACTTGTAAAAGGCATCCAAAACATCCAAACGACGGATGGCTTTGACACGTTTTTGTCCAGTCGCTGTTTTCAACTCTTCTTTGAGTTCAGCAATTTCTTTTTCAAGATCTACTTGTTTCAAGAGGTCTTGGATAGCTTCGGCACCCATCTTGGCAACGAATGATCCATAACCATACTCACGCAAACGCTCACGGTATTCGCGCTCTGTCATGATAGACTTGTGCTCAAGTGGTGTATCCTTAGGGTCAATCACCACATAAGCCGCAAAGTAGATCACTTCCTCAAGGGCACGAGGGCTCATATCAAGGGTCAAGCCCATACGGCTTGGAATCCCCTTGAAGTACCAGATGTGAGATACAGGAGCTTTCAATTCGATATGTCCCATACGCTCACGACGAACTTTCGTACGCGTTACTTCAACCCCACAGCGGTCACAAACAATCCCTCTGTAACGAATGCGTTTATATTTACCACAAGCACATTCCCAGTCTTTTGTAGGACCAAAGATAACTTCATCAAAGAGACCTTCACGTTCTGGTTTCAAGGTACGGTAATTGATTGTTTCAGGTTTTTTGACTTCTCCATAAGACCATGAACGGACTTTACTTGGAGAAGCTAGGGTGATTTGCATACTTTTAAAACGATTTACATCAACCACTATTTCTTCCCTTTCTATTCTAAGTGAACTGCCTATTCTTGTTCAGCAGTTTCTTCTGTTGCTTCCGCTTTTGTTGCTTTCTCAGCTTCTTCAGCTTCAAAGGCTGCTTTAGCCTCTTGTGCTGCTTTTTCGCGGGCTTTTTCAAGGTCATCTACGTGGATGACATCTTCGTCCATTCCTTCATCCAAGTCGCGAAGTTCCACTTCTTGGTCATCTTCGTCTAGGACACGCATGTCAAGACCAAGAGATTGCAATTCTTTGACAAGAACTCGGAAGGATTCTGGAACACCTGGTTTTGGAATTGGTTTTCCTTTTGTAATAGCTTCATAAGCTTTC
Source organism: Streptococcus sp. 3613 (assembly GCF_013277375.1). Classification (NCBI taxonomy): domain Bacteria; kingdom Bacillati; phylum Bacillota; class Bacilli; order Lactobacillales; family Streptococcaceae; genus Streptococcus; species Streptococcus sp. 3613. The sequence goes on along the minus strand of NZ_VMMV01000022.1, from coordinate 5,597 downwards.
AAACGTCCGTTGATATCGTCAGACTTGTAAGTCAAGATTTCTTGAAGGACATTTGACGCACCGTAGGCTTCAAGAGCCCAAACCTCCATCTCACCGAAACGTTGTCCACCAAACTGGGCTTTACCTCCAAGTGGTTGTTGGGTAACAGTTGAGTAAGGTCCGACTGAACGCGCGTGCAATTTATCATCAACCATGTGGTGGAGTTTGATCATGTACATGACTCCAACAGAAACACGGTTATCAAACGGTTCTCCAGTACGTCCATCGTAAAGGATCGTTTTGGCATCACTATCCATACCTGCTTCTTTAACAGTTGACCAAAGGTCTTCAGAACTTGCTCCGTCAAAGACTGGTGTTGCGATGTGAATACCAAGAGTACGAGCAGCCATACCAAGGTGAAGCTCTATAACCTGACCGATATTCATACGTGATGGCACCCCAAGTGGGTTCAACATGATATCGACTGGAGTTCCATCTGGAAGGTAAGGCATGTCTTCTACAGGAACGATACGAGAGACAACCCCTTTATTTCCGTGACGTCCGGCCATCTTATCTCCGACCTTGATCTTACGTTTTTGAGCGATGTAGACGCGAACCAGCATGTTGACACCTGATTGCAACTCATCTCCATTTGCACGTGTAAAGATCTTAACATCACGAACGACACCATCGGCACCGTGTGGTACACGAAGAGAAGTGTCACGCACTTCACGAGACTTGTCTCCGAAGATAGCGTGCAAAAGACGTTCTTCAGCCGAAAGGTCTTTCTCACCCTTAGGTGTTACTTTACCTACAAGGATATCGCCTTCTTTAACCTCAGCACCGATACGGATAATACCCATTTCGTCAAGGTCTTTAAGGGCATCTTCACCAACGTTTGGAATTTCACGAGTAATTTCTTCAGGCCCAAGCTTTGTATCGCGTGTTTCTGATTCGTATTCTTCAAGGTGAACAGATGTGTAGACATCGTCTTTCACCAAGCGTTCGCTCATGATAACGGCATCCTCGAAGTTATAACCTTCCCAAGTCATGTAGGCAACGATTGGGTTTTGTCCAAGCGCCATTTCTCCATTTTCCATAGAAGGTCCGTCAGCGATAAAATCGCCTTTTTCAACGACATCACCAACTTTAACAAGCGTACGTTGGTTGTAAGCAGTACCTGAGTTTGAACGACGGAATTTTTGGATGTGGTAAACGTCCAATGAACCATCTTCACGACGAACTTCTACCTTGTCAGCATCTGCGTAAGTAACTTTACCATCATACTGAGCAATCACAGCCGCTCCAGAGTCGTGGGCTGCTTGGTATTCCATACCAGTACCAACGTAAGGTGCTTGAGGATTGATCAATGGCACAGCCTGACGTTGCATGTTGGCACCCATGAGGGCACGGTTGGAGTCATCGTTTTCCAAGAAAGGAATACATGCTGTCGCAACGGCAACTACCTGTTTTGGTGATACGTCCATGTAGTCAACAACATTAGCTGGATACTCTTGGTTGACCCCTTGGTGACGTCCCATGACAACTTTCTCAGCAAATGTTCCATCTTCATTCAGACGAGAATTAGCCTGTGCTACAGTAAATTCATCTTCTTCATCGGCTGTCAACCAAACGATTTCGTTCGTGACAACACCTGTTTCACGGTCAACCTTACGGTATGGTGTTTGAACAAAACCATATTTGTTCAAGTGTCCGTAAGATGACAAGTTATTGATCAAACCAATGTTAGGTCCTTCAGGTGTCTCGATTGGACACATACGACCATAGTGAGTGTAGTGCACGTCACGCACTTCATATCCAGCACGGTCACGTGTCAAACCACCAGGTCCTAAGGCTGACAAACGGCGTTTGTGAGACAACTCAGAAAGCGGGTTGTGTTGGTCCATGAACTGTGACAACTGTGATGAACCAAAGAATTCTTTCACCGCAGCTGTTACAGGACGGATATTGATAATTTGTTGTGGTGTCAAGACTTCGTTGTCTTGAACAGACATACGTTCACGGACATTACGTTCCATACGAGAAAGTCCAAGGCGTACTTGGTTGGCAAGCAATTCACCAACCGCACGGATACGACGGTTCCCAAGGTGGTCGATGTCATCTACACGGCCAAGTCCCTCAGCCAAGTTGAGGAAGTAGCTCATTTCAGCAAGGATATCTGCAGGAGTGACGATACGAACCTTGTCATCTGGATTGGCATTACCGATGATCGTTACAACACGGTCTGGGTCAGTTGGTGCAACAACCTTGAATTTTTGAAGAACAACTGGCTCAGTCACAACGGCTGCATCATTTGGAATATAAACAATCTTGTTCAAGTCGCCATCCAAATGGCTTTCGATGCTTTCAATCACACTACGAGTCATGATTGTTCCAGCTTCTACCAAGATTTCTCCTGTTTCAGGGTCTACCAATGGCTCAGCAATTGTTTGGTTAAGCAAGCGTGTTTTAACATTGAGTTTTTTATTGATCTTGTAACGACCAACTGCTGCCAAGTCATAGCGACGTGGGTCAAAGAAACGAGCCACAAGCAAGCTACGTGAGCTTTCAGCTGTCTTAGGCTCACCTGGACGAAGGCGTTCGTAGATTTCTTTCAAAGCTTCGTCTGTACGAGAGTCCATTGGATTCTTGTGGATATCTTTTTCAACAGTGTTGCGAACCAATTCGCTATCACCAAAGATATCAAAGATTTCATCATCACCTGAGAAACCAAGCGCACGAACCAAGGTTGTAAATGGAATCTTACGAGTACGGTCGATACGAGTGTAGGTAATATCTTTTGAGTCGCTTTCAAGTTCCAACCAAGCTCCACGGTTAGGGATAACAGTTGAACCATAGCCCACTTTACCGTTCTTATCTACTTTGTCATTAAAGTAAACACCTGGCGAGCGAACCAACTGAGATACAATGATACGTTCACCACCATTGATAATGAAAGTACCCATTTCTGTCATGATCGGGAAATCACCAAAGAAAACTTCTTGGGTCTTGATTTCGCCTGTTTCTTTATTGATCAAGCGGAAGGTTACAAAAATTGGTGCTGAGTAGCTAGCATCGTGAATACGAGCTTCTTCTAGCGTATATTTGGGTTCCTTGATTTCATATCCAACAAATTCCAACTCCATTGTGTCTGTGAAGTTTGAAATTGGCAATACATCTTCAAACACTTCCTTAAGACCGTGGTCTAGGAAATCTTTGAATGAGTCAGTTTGAATTTCAATCAAATTTGGTAAGTCAAGAACTTCTTTGATTCTTGAAAAACTACGACGGGTACGATGTTTCCCGTATTGAACGTCATGTCCTGCCAAGATGATTCTCCTTTGTAAATAAGTTCCAAGCCTTGTCAATCAGGCTTTCTAATCGTCATATGGTTGTAAAACCCTTATCACCGTGTCCCTTTGATGAATTTTCAGAATTTTTAAGTCTTTATTACAAGTACTCAAAATCCTGAAAAAAAGCACAAAAAGAGCAGCTAAATCTGACTTTTTCAGAAGATTTAACTGCTGTGAGCCTTGTCTGGACAATATTTCAGACAAAACCTACGACAAATGATTATTTATATTATACCCTAATTAGCTAGATTTTTCAAGGGGATTCAGTAGATTTTTGGTAATCTTTTTCCCATAGAAAACTTAGCATTACATTCGAATCACACTATGGTACAAAAAACTGAAAAAGCTATTGACTGAAAATCATTTTCAAGGTATAATAAGAAACGTTAAGGCGGTATAGCCAAGTGGTAAGGCACGGCTCTGCAAAAGCTTGATCGTCGGTTCAAATCCGTCTACCGCCTTCTATAACCTGATTTATCAGGTTTCAAATGAACAGAAAGCCCAATTTGAAGGGCTTTTTTATTTTTTCTTCTGATAAATACGGATAATTTTGAAAAACTTTTGGGGCAAAGTTCTTCCCATGACATAATTCCCTCATGAAATCAACTGAAAAAAGCTTCGTCACGCCTGGTGACAAAAGCCTCTAGTTTATTCTGTTTCTTCTTCTATTTCGACTTCTGTAATTTGGACTTTTACCTTGGTAACACGTCCATTTTTCACTTTATCATTGGTTAAGATAAGCTGTTTGTTTTGGCTGACCAATTCATAGCTGAGTTTTTCAGTCGTTGGAATGGTCCCAACTCCTGTCAAATAATAACCAGCGATGGTATCAACGTCATCACTTTCCAGTTCAACATCAAAGTAATTATTGAAATCATTGAGGGTCATTGTTCCTTGAACAATGTAGGTATCCTCGCCAATCTGATGAACATCTATTGCTGCTTTGTCCGTTTCATCATCAATTTCACCAACAATTTCCTCTAAAAGGTCTTCCAAGGTCACCAAACCAGCCATCCCACCGTATTCATCTAGCAAGATTGCCATTTGTCTTTGGGTATTTCGCAATTCTTTTAGCAAGTCATCCACAAAAATCGTTTCAGGTACAAAAAGTGGATCTTGTAAAATTCTCTTCCAAACAATATTATCAAAACCGTCCACAAAACCAGCCTTAAGGAGACTCTTGGTGTGAATGATTCCAATCACATTGTCCTTATCCCCATCGTAAACTGGTATACGGGAAAAGTTTTGTTTTAAAATACTTTGGATAATGGCTTGACTATCATCCTGAATATCCACCATAAAGGCATCCGTCCGAGGAACCATAACCTCTCGTGCCATTAATTCATCGAGCGAAAAGACACCTTGTAGCATCTCAATCTCATCAGCATCCAATGTTTCTTCACTATTTGTCAGCATATAGGCAATTTCATCACGGGTCATCTTTTCATCCGCATCATCGAATGACATAGGAGTCAAATGGCTCAAGAAATTGGTCGAAGCAGCTAAAAGCCAAACAAAAGGACTGACTAGTTTTCCGATCCCAATGATAACCGGCGCTGTACGAATGGCCAAGGCATCCTTTAGATTAAGAGCGATTCTCTTAGGATATAATTCCCCAAAAACGATGGAAATATAGGTCAAAAATGCCAAGGATAGAAAAGTTGCCACGGCTTGTGCTGTTTCGCTATTCCCAAGCCAAGAGGCAATCACACGTCCTAGAGTATCAGCTAAACTCGCCCCTGATAAGATTGTAATCAGGGTGATTCCTACCTGAATGGTTGATAAAAAGTGGTTAGGATTTTCTAGTACCTTCAGCAGGCGGATGTAGCGTCTGTCTCCTTCTTCCGCCTTTTGTTCAACTCGGGCACGATTAAGAGAAACCATGGCCATTTCTGTGGCTGAGAAAAAGGCATTTAATACCGTCAAGATAAACAATAAAACAAATTGTAGCAACAAATTCTGACTACTTGGGTCTTCCATAGTTCTTCTCCTAAAATAGTATCTTATCCTTTATTATATCACAAAATTTAATCCAATACATATTATTTTTTTCTTAGCGTAACTTCTCAAAGTAACTTCCATCTCTCTCCCAAAACTGGAAGTTAGTTTTAGAAGTTACCATTTTTTCTTAGTACCTACTCTAGCCCTACTTAAACTAGAAAAAAGAACTCCTACATCCATAAGTGATATAGGAGTTTATCTTATCTTTTACTGATACTCTTCGAAAATCTCTTCAAACCACGTCAGCTTTATCTGCAACCTCAA
>NZ_VMMV01000021.1:11187-43159 GCF_013277375.1 Streptococcus sp. 3613 | reverse complement strand
CACGGGTGGTTATGACTTATCCAAAAAGTGCAGTTGGGAGGGAGATAGGCGCATTTGGGGAGGAAGTCCAGTTTTTGTTTGGGGATTGGGGTAAGATAGTTATTATCAGATGAGTTTATACTCTTCGAAAATCAAATTCAAACCACGTCAACGTCGCCTTGCTGTAGGTATGGTTACTGACTTCGTCAGTTCTATCCACAACCTCAAAACTGTGTTTTGAGCTGACTTCGTCAGTCCTATCTACAACCTCAAAATAGTGTTTTGAGCAGCTTGCGGCTAGTTTCCTAGTTTGCTCTTTGATTTTCATTGAGTATTAGGAAAAAGGAGATGAAGATGAAATTTGGGAAACGTCACTATCGTCCGCAGGTGGATCAGATGGACTGCGGTGTAGCTTCATTAGCTATGGTTTTTGGCTACTATGGTAGTTATTATTCTTTGGCTCACTTGCGAGAATTGGCTAAGACGACTATGGATGGGACGACGGCTTTGGGCTTGGTCAAGGTGGCAGAGGAAATTGGTTTTGAGACGCGAGCCATTAAGGCGGATATGACGCTCTTTGACTTGCCAGATTTGACTTTTCCTTTTGTTGCCCATGTTCTTAAGGAAGGAAAATTGCTCCACTACTATGTGGTGACTGGGCAGGATAAGGATAGCATTCATATTGCCGATCCAGATCCTGGGGTGAAATTGACCAAACTGCCACGTGAGCGTTTTGCGGAAGAATGGACAGGAGTGACTCTTTTTATGGCACCTAGTCCAGACTACAAGCCTCATAAGGATCAAAAGAATGGCCTGCTCTCTTTTATCCCTATATTAGTGAAGCAGCGTGGCTTGATTGCCAATATCGTTTTGGCGACACTCTTGGTAACCTTGATTAATATTGTGGGTTCTTACTATCTGCAGTCTATCATTGATACCTATGTGCCAGATCAGATGCGTTCGACGCTTGGGATTATTTCTATTGGGCTGGTGATTGTCTACATCCTTCAGCAGATCTTGTCTTATGCTCAGGAGTATCTCTTACTTGTTTTGGGGCAACGCTTGTCGATTGATGTGATTTTGTCCTATATCAAGCATGTTTTTCACCTGCCTATGTCCTTCTTTGCGACACGCAGGACAGGGGAAATCGTGTCTCGTTTCACGGATGCTAACAGTATCATCGATGCACTGGCTTCGACAATCCTTTCGATTTTCCTAGATGTGTCAACGGTTGTCATTATTTCTCTTGTTTTATTTTCACAAAATACCAATCTCTTTTTCATGACTTTATTGGCACTTCCTGTCTATACAGTGATTATCTTTGCCTTTATGAAGCCTTTTGAAAAGATGAATCGTGATACCATGGAAGCCAATGCGGTTCTGTCTTCTTCTATCATTGAGGACATCAACGGTATTGAGACTATCAAGTCTTTGACCAGTGAAAGTCAGCGTTACCAAAAAATTGACAAGGAATTTGTGGATTATCTGAAGAAATCCTTTACCTATAGTCGGGCAGAGAGTCAGCAAAAGGCTCTGAAAAAAGTTGCCCATCTCTTGCTCAATGTCGGTATTCTCTGGATGGGAGCTGTTTTAGTCATGGATGGCAAAATGAGTTTGGGGCAGTTGATTACCTATAATACCTTGCTGGTTTACTTTACCAATCCTTTGGAAAATATCATCAACCTGCAAACCAAGCTTCAGACAGCGCAGGTTGCCAATAACCGTCTAAATGAAGTGTATCTAGTAGCTTCTGAGTTTGAGGAGAAGAAAACAGTTGAGGATTTGAGCTTGATGAAGGGAGAGATGACTTTCAAGCAGGTTTCCTACAAGTATGGCTATGGTCGAGACGTCTTGTCAGACATCAATTTGACGATTCCACAAGGTTCTAAGGTGGCTTTTGTGGGGATTTCGGGGTCAGGTAAGACGACCTTGGCCAAGATGATGGTTAATTTTTACGACCCAAGTCAGGGAGAGATTAGTCTGGGTGGTGTCAATCTCAATCAGATTGATAAAAAAGCCCTGCGCCAGTATATCAACTATCTGCCTCAACAGCCCTATGTATTTAACGGAACGATTTTGGACAATCTTCTTTTGGGAGCCAAGGAAGGGACGACTCAGGAGGATATCTTACGGGCGGTGGAGTTAGCAGAGATTCGGGAGGACATTGAGCGGATGCCACTGAATTACCAGACAGAGTTGACTTCGGATGGGGCAGGGATTTCAGGTGGTCAACGGCAGAGAATCGCTCTGGCGCGTGCTCTCTTGACAGATGCACCGGTCTTGATTTTGGATGAAGCGACCAGCAGTTTGGATATTTTGACTGAGAAGCGGATTGTCGATAATCTTATGGCTTTAGACAAGACCTTGATTTTCATCGCCCACCGCTTGACCATTGCTGAGCGGACAGAGAAGGTGGTTGTTTTGGATCAGGGCAAGATTGTCGAAGAAGGAAAGCATGCTGATTTGCTTGCACAGGGTGGATTTTACGCCCATTTGGTCAATAGCTAGAAAGAGGAGAGGATGAAACCAGAATTTTTAGAAAGTGCGGAGTTTTATAATCGTCGTTACCATAATTTTTCCAGTCGGGTAATTGTCCCCATGTCCCTTCTGCTCGTGTTTTTGCTTGGATTTGCAACATTTGCAGAGAAGGAGATGAGTTTGTCTACTAGAGCTACTGTCGAACCTAGTCGTATCCTTGCAAATATCCAGTCAACTAGCAACAATCGTATGCTTGTCAATCATTTGGAAGAAAATAAGCTGGTTAAAAAGGGAGAACTGTTGGTTCAATATCAAGAAGGGGCAGAGGGTGTCCAAGCGGAGGCCTATGCTAGTCAGTTGGACATGCTCAAGGACCAAAAAAAGCAATTGGAGTATTTGCAAAAGAGCCTGCAAGAAGGGGAGAACCACTTTCCAGAGGAGGATAAGTTTGGCTACCAAGCCACCTTTCGCGACTACATCAGCCAAGCGGGCAGTCTTAGGGCTAGTACATCGCAACAAAATGAGACTATCGCGTCCCAGAATGCAGCAGCTAGCCAAACCCAAGCCGAAATCGGCAATCTCATCAGTCAAACAGAGGCTAAAATTCGCGATTACCAGACAGCTAAGTCAGCTATTGAAACAGGTGCTTCCTTGGCCAGTCAGAATCTAGCCTACTCTCTCTACCAGTCCTACAAGTCTCAGGTCGAGGAAAATCCGCAAGCTAAGGCCCAGGCTGTTGCGCAGGTTGAAGCACAGCTTTCTCAGTTAGAATCTAGTCTTGCTACTTACCGTGTTCAGTATGCAGGTTCAGGTACCCAGCAAGCCTATGCGTCTGGTTTAAGTAGTCAATTAGAGTCCCTTAAATCCCAACATTTGGCTAAGGTTGGTCAGGAATTGACCCTTCTAGACCAGAAAATCTTGGAGGTGGAGTCAGGTAAGAAGGTACAGGGAAATCTTTTAGACAAGGAGAAAATTACGGCGAGTGAGGATGGGGTGCTTCATCTTAATCCTGAGACCAGTGATTCTAGCATGGTAGCAGAAGGTGCCCTACTAGCCCAACTCTATCCGTCCTTGGAAAAAGAAGGGAAAGCCAAAGTAACAGCTTATCTTAGTTCAAAAGATGTAGCAAGGATCAAGGTCGGTGATTCTGTTCGCTATACGACGACTCATGATGCCAAGAATCAACTTTTCCTAGATTCTACTATTACAAGTATTGATGCGACAGCTACTAAGACTGAAAAAGGGAATTTCTTTAAAATCGAGGCAGAGACTAATCTAACTTCGGAGCAGGCTGAAAAACTTCGTTACGGGGTGGAAGGTCGTCTGCAGATGATTACGGGCAAGAAAAGTTACCTACGTTATTATTTGGATCAATTTTTGAACAAAGAGTAATGTTCGTGTTTTTAGAGTTAAATGATTTTAAAACTGTGAGAAAGATTCTTCTTGCAGTTTTTTCTTTACGATTTTTGTCACACAATCATCATTTATTCGGTTAAATTCTTGTAATTTTAGGTTTTTTATGGTAGAATGTGCTCAAGTAATACGAAAGGCGAACTTTAAAATGTCAAAACAATTGATCTATTCGGGAAAAGCTAAAGATATCTATACAACTGAAGATGAAAATCTTATTATTTCAACTTACAAGGACCAGGCGACTGCTTTCAATGGTGTTAAGAAGGAGCAGATTGCGGGCAAGGGAGTGTTGAATAATCAGATTTCATCTTTTATTTTTGAGAAATTAAATGCGGCTGGTGTGGCGACTCACTTTGTGGAGAAACTTTCAGACACGGAACAACTCAATAAAAAGGTTGAGATTATTCCTTTGGAAGTCGTGCTCCGTAACTATACAGCTGGTTCCTTTTCAAAACGTTTTGGTGTGGATGAGGGAATCGCCTTGGAGACCCCGATTGTTGAATTTTACTACAAAAATGATGATTTGGATGATCCATTTATCAATGATGAGCATGTGAAATTCCTACAGATTGCGGATGACCAGCAGATTTCCTACTTGAAGGAAGAAACCCGTCGTATCAATGAACTCTTGAAAGGCTGGTTTGCTGAGATTGGGCTTAAGTTGATTGACTTTAAGCTAGAGTTCGGTTTTGACAAGGATGGCAAGATTATCTTAGCAGATGAATTTTCACCAGATAACTGCCGTTTGTGGGATGCGGATGGCAACCACATGGATAAGGATGTTTTCCGTAGGGGATTAGGAGAGCTAACAGACGTTTATGAAGTTGTCTGGGAGAAGTTGCAAGGTTTGAAATAATCTGTTTGCAGCGGAAAACCTTCGTCTCTCAACTAAAAGGACTCAGGCTGAAAGGGTCCCCCAGACCTTTTCACTCTGTAGAGGATTGGGAGAACTAACAGATGTTTACGAGATTGTCTGGGAAAAGTTGCAGGGTTTGAAATAACAACCTCAAGGTCGTTGGAACATTGTAAAAGCTGAAATAAAGGAATAAGGATTGATGGATAAACGTATTTTTGTTGAAAAAAAGGCTGATTTTCAGGTCAAGTCAGAGAGTTTGGTGAGAGAACTCCAGCACAACTTGGGACTTTCAAGCTTGAAAAGTATTCGTATTGTGCAAGTCTATGATGTCTTTGATTTGGCAGAGGGCTTGTTTGCGCCTGCAGAGAAACACATCTTCTCTGAGCAGGTGACAGACCATGTCTTGGATGAAGCTGCTGTACAGGCGGATCTTGCTAACTATGCTTTCTTTGCCATTGAAAGCCTAGCAGGGCAGTTTGATCAGCGTGCAGCATCTTCACAGGAAGCCTTGCTTTTGCTGGGAAGTTCTAGTGACGTGACAGTTAATACAGCCCAACTTTACTTGGTCAATAAAGATATCGATGCGACTGAATTAGAAGCGGTCAAGAACTACTTGCTCAATCCAGTTGATTCTCGTTTCAAGGACATCACGACAGGGATTGCCAAGCAGGAATTTTCTGAGTCAGACAAGACCATTCCTAAATTGACTTTCTTTGAAAGTTATACAGCAGAAGACTTTGCTCGCTACAAGGCTGAGCAAGGGATGGCCATGGAAGTGGATGATTTGCTCTTTATCCAAGACTATTTCAAGTCAATCGGGCGGGTGCCGACGGAAACAGAACTCAAGGTCTTGGACACTTACTGGTCTGACCACTGCCGTCACACGACGTTTGAGACAGAGTTGAAACACATCGACTTTTCAGCTTCTAAATTCCAAAAGCAATTGCAGGCGACCTATGACAAGTATATTGCCATGCGTGAGGAGTTGGGGCGTTCTGAAAAACCACAAACCTTGATGGATATGGCGACTATTTTCGGTCGTTATGAGCGTGCTAATGGACGTTTGGATGACATGGAAGTGTCTGACGAAATCAATGCTTGCTCAGTTGAAATCGAAGTGGACGTTGATGGTGTGAAAGAACCATGGCTCCTAATGTTCAAGAATGAAACTCACAACCACCCAACGGAAATTGAGCCATTTGGTGGAGCGGCTACTTGTATTGGTGGTGCTATTCGTGACCCATTGTCAGGTCGTTCCTACGTTTATCAAGCCATGCGTATTTCAGGTGCTGGAGATATTACCGCACCGATTTCAGAAACTCGCGCTGGGAAATTGCCACAACAGGTCATTTCTAAGACAGCGGCTCATGGTTATTCTTCATATGGTAACCAGATTGGGCTTGCGACGACCTATGTTCGTGAATACTTCCACCCAGGTTTTGTAGCTAAACGCATGGAGCTTGGTGCTGTTGTAGGTGCGGCTCCTAAGGGCAATGTTGTCCGTGAAAAACCGGAAGCAGGTGATGTCATTATCCTTCTTGGAGGTAAGACTGGACGTGATGGTGTCGGTGGAGCGACAGGTTCTTCTAAGGTTCAAACGGTTGAGTCCGTGGAAACTGCTGGAGCTGAAGTTCAAAAAGGGAATGCTATCGAAGAACGCAAGATTCAACGCCTTTTCCGTAATGGCGCTGTCACTCGTCTTATCAAGAAGTCCAATGACTTTGGAGCAGGCGGAGTCTGTGTGGCTATCGGTGAATTGGCAGACGGTCTGGAAATTGACCTCAACAAGGTGCCTCTTAAATACCAGGGCTTGAATGGTACCGAAATTGCCATCTCTGAATCTCAAGAACGGATGGCAGTTGTGGTTCGTCCTGAGGATGTAGATGCCTTCGTTGCTGAATGTAACAAAGAGAATATTGATGCTGTTGTGGTGGCGACAGTGACTGAAAAACCAAATCTAGTCATGCACTGGAATGGTGAAACCATTGTCGACTTGGAACGTCGTTTCCTTGATACCAATGGTGTACGAGTGGTTGTCGATGCTAAGGTTGTGGACAAGGACGTCAAACTTCCAGAAGAGCGTACAACAAGCGTAGAAACACTGGAAGCAGATACCCTTACCGTTCTATCTGACCTCAACCATGCGAGTCAAAAAGGATTGCAGACTATCTTTGATTGCTCTGTTGGTCGTTCAACGGTTAATCACCCACTTGGTGGTCGCTATCAACTCACACCAACTGAGGCCTCTGTACAGAAATTGCCAGTTCAACACGGTGTGACTCATACTGCATCAGTCATGGCCCAAGGTTTCAACCCATATGTAGCTGAATGGTCTCCATACCACGGTGCTGCCTATGCGGTGATCGAAGCTACAGCTCGTCTAGCAGCAACAGGTGCCAATTGGTCTAAGGCTCGCTTCTCTTACCAAGAGTACTTCGAGCGCATGGATAAACAAGCAGAGCGTTTTGGTCAGCCAGTAGCAGCTCTCCTAGGATCTATCGAGGCACAAATTCAGCTTGGTTTGCCATCTATCGGTGGTAAGGACTCTATGTCTGGTACTTTTGAAGAATTGACAGTGCCACCAACCTTGGTAGCCTTTGGAGTGACGACGGCAGATAGCCGTAAGGTGCTTTCGCCAGAGTTCAAGAATGCTGGTGAAAACATCTACTACATCCCAGGCCAAGCCCTCTCTGCAGAAATTGATTTTGACTTGATTAAGTCTAACTTTGCTCAGTTTGAAGCCCTTCAAAAGGCTCACAAAGTAACAGCAGCTTCAGCTGTTAAATACGGCGGTGTGCTTGAAAGTTTGGCACTTGCTACTTTTGGAAGTCATATCGGTGCAGAGGTAACCTTGCCTGAACTAGAAACGGCTTTGACAGCACAATTAGGTGGATTTGTCTTTACTTCTCCTGAAGAAATTGCTGGATTAGAGAAGATTGGACAAACGAAAGCAGCCTTTACACTGACTGTCAACGGTGTGAAGCTAGATGGACACAAGCTTGACAGTGCTTTCCAAGGCAAATTGGAAGAAGTTTACCCAACAGAGTTTGCCCAAGCTAAAGAACTAGCTGAAGTACCAGCTGTGGTATCAGATGTTGTGATTAAAGCCAAAGAAAAGGTTGAAAAACCTGTGGTTTACATCCCAGTCTTCCCAGGAACCAACTCAGAATATGACTCAGCCAAGGCCTTTGAGAAAGAAGGTGCAGAGGTAAACTTGCTGCCATTTGTGACCTTGAATGAAGAGGCTATTGTCAAGTCAGTTGAAACTATGGTTGACAACATCGGCAAGGCAAACATTCTCTTCTTTGCAGGTGGATTCTCAGCTGCGGACGAGCCAGATGGATCCGCTAAGTTTATTGTCAACATCCTGCTCAATGAAAAAGTCCGTGTGGCTATTGACAGCTTTATTGCCCGTGGTGGCTTGATTATCGGTATCTGTAATGGATTCCAGGCCTTGGTCAAATCAGGTCTTCTTCCATACGGGAACTTCGAAGAGGCCAGCAGTACTAGCCCAACCCTCTTCTACAATGATGCCAACCAACACGTGGCCAAGATGGTGGAAACTCGCATTGCCAATACTAACTCACCATGGCTTGCTGGAGTGGAAGTTGGTGAGATTCATGCCATTCCTGTTTCGCACGGTGAAGGGAAGTTTGTCGTGACAGCTGAGGAATTTGCAGAGCTCCGTGACAATGGTCAAATCTTTAGCCAATATGTTGACTTTGACGGCAAACCAAGTATGGACTCTAAGTACAATCCGAATGGTTCTGTCCATGCCATCGAAGGAATTACCAGCAAGAACGGCCAAATCATCGGTAAGATGGGCCACTCAGAACGTTATGAGGAAGGTCTTTTCCAAAATATCCCAGGAAATAAAGACCAGCACCTGTTCGCGTCAGCGGTTAAATACTTTACTGGAAAATAAGACTTGCAGATTTTCTAATAGATAGTATCAATAATGTAAAAGTCATGTAGATCTAGGTCATGATGATTGCAAATGTTTTGTTTTGCGAGTGAAGGAGCTCCTACCGTATCATTCCGCTCTACTGAAGGAATGATACACAAATGAAAATTAGGTATAAAAATGACATACGAAGTAAAATCTCTTAATGAAGAATGTGGTGTTTTCGGTATCTGGGGACATCCAGATGCTGCTAAATTGACCTATTTTGGTCTCCACAGTCTTCAGCACCGTGGTCAGGAGGGGGCAGGAATCCTCTCCAATGATCAGGGACAATTGAAGCGCCATCGTGACATGGGGCTTTTATCAGAAGTCTTCAGAAATCCAGTTAATTTGGATAAATTGACAGGAACTAGTGCGATTGGTCATGTGCGTTATGCGACTGCTGGCGAAGCTTCTGTAGATAATATTCAGCCTTTCCTCTTCCGTTTTCACGATATGCAGTTTGGATTGGCTCATAATGGAAACTTGACCAATGCGGCCTCTCTCAAGAAAGAATTGGAACAAAGAGGCGCGATTTTCAGCGCGACTTCGGACTCGGAAATCTTGGCTCATCTCATTCGTCGCAGCCATAATCCGAACTTGATGGGCAAAATCAAGGAGGCACTCAGCCTAGTTAAAGGTGGTTTTGCCTATATCTTGCTGTTTGAGGACAAGTTGATTGCGGCTCTTGACCCCAATGGTTTCCGTCCGCTTTCTATCGGGAAAATGGCCAACGGAGCGGTGGTTATTTCCTCTGAGACCTGTGCTTTTGAGGTCATTGGTGCAGAGTGGATTCGTGATTTGAAGCCAGGTGAGATTGTGATTATTGATGACGAGGGCATTCAGTATGACAGCTATACAGATGATACTCAGTTAGCAATCTGTTCTATGGAGTATATCTATTTTGCCCGCCCTGATTCTAACATTCATGGTGTCAATGTCCATACGGCACGTAAACGTATGGGTGCCCAATTGGCGCGAGAATTCAAGCATGAGGCGGATATTGTAGTCGGTGTACCCAATTCTTCACTCAGCGCAGCTATGGGATTTGCGGAAGAGTCTGGGCTACCAAATGAAATGGGCCTCATCAAGAACCAATACACCCAACGTACCTTTATCCAACCGACTCAAGAATTGCGGGAGCAAGGGGTGCGGATGAAACTCTCTGCTGTTTCAGGCGTTGTAAAAGGCAAGCGTGTGGTTATGATTGATGACTCTATTGTACGTGGGACGACCTCTCGTCGTATCGTTCAGCTATTGAAAGAAGCGGGAGCGACTGAAGTTCACGTTGCTATTGGAAGTCCAGCGCTAGCTTATCCATGCTTCTATGGGATTGATATCCAGACCCGTCAGGAGCTGATTGCGGCCAATCATACGGTCGAAGAAACGCGCCAAATCATTGGTGCGGACAGTCTGACCTACCTTTCCGTTGAGGGGTTGATTGATTCAATTGGTATTGAAACGGATGCGCCAAATGGTGGTCTCTGTGTCGCTTATTTTGATGGTGATTACCCAACGCCTCTCTATGACTACGAAGAAGACTATCGTAGAAGTTTGGAAGAAAAGACCAGTTTTTACAAATAGATCACAGATTCTCCATTAAAGAAAAGGAATATAAAAATGACAAATAAGAATGCTTATACTTCACGTCTCACTATTGACTAAAAGCTAAAGCATTTGTCAGTAGACGCTTTCTCCTATGGGACTAAAGCTAGAGACCTGACTAGTATTTTTAGATAAAATAATTGTTTATCTAAAAATACGTCGCAGTCTTTCCCAAAAAAAGAAAAGGAAAAATAAAATGGCAAATAAAAATGCGTACGCTCAATCTGGTGTGGATGTTGAAGCGGGTTATGAAGTTGTTGAACGGATCAAAAAGCACGTGGCTCGTACGGAGCGTGCAGGTGTCATGGGAGCTCTGGGTGGCTTTGGTGGTATGTTTGACCTTTCAAAGACTGGGGTCAAAGAGCCCGTCTTGATTTCAGGGACTGACGGTGTCGGAACCAAGCTCATGCTGGCCATCAAGTACGACAAACACGATACCATCGGTCAGGACTGTGTTGCCATGTGTGTCAATGATATCATTGCTGCAGGTGCGGAGCCCCTCTATTTCCTTGACTATGTAGCAACAGGGAAGAATGAACCAGCTAAGCTAGAACAAGTTGTTGCTGGTGTGGCAGAGGGCTGTGTGCAGGCAGGCGCTGCCCTTATCGGTGGGGAAACAGCTGAAATGCCTGGCATGTATGGCGAAGATGACTATGATTTGGCTGGTTTTGCGGTCGGTGTGGCTGAAAAATCTCAAATCATTGACGGTTCAAAAGTGGCAGAGGGAGATGTTCTTCTTGGACTTGCTTCAAGTGGGATTCATTCCAATGGTTACTCTCTCGTTCGTCGTGTCTTTGCTGACTATACAGGTGAGGAAATCTTGCCAGAATTGGAAGGTAAGAAACTTAAGGAAGTTCTTCTTGAGCCGACTCGTATCTATGTCAAGGCTGTCTTACCACTCATCAAGGAAGGGTTGGTCAACGGCATTGCCCACATCACTGGTGGTGGCTTTATCGAAAATGTCCCTCGCATGTTTGCAGCTGACTTGGCTGCTGAGATTGAGGAAAGCAAAGTTCCAGTGCTTCCTATTTTCAAAGCTCTTGAAAAATATGGTAAAATCAAACATGAAGAAATGTTTGAAATCTTCAATATGGGTGTGGGGCTTATGCTGGCAGTTAGCCCTGAAAATGTAAGTCGTGTCAAGGAATTGTTGGATGAACCAGTCTATGAAATCGGTCGTATCGTCAAGAAAGAAAACGAAAGTGTCATCATCAAATGAAAAAAATAGCGGTTTTTGCCTCTGGTAATGGCTCAAATTTTCAGGTGATAGCGGAACAATTTCCAGTAGAGTTTGTCTTTTCAGACCATCGTGACGCCTATGTGCTCGAACGTGCAGACAAGCTCGGCGTTCTGTCCTATGCTTTTGAACTCAAGGAGTTTGAGAGCAAGGCAGACTACGAAGCAGCCATTGTCGAACTCTTGGAAGAGCACCAGATTGACTTGGTTTGTCTAGCAGGCTACATGAAAATTGTTGGGCCAACCTTATTGGCGACTTATGAAGGTCGGATTATCAACATTCATCCAGCCTACTTGCCAGAATTTCCAGGAGCTCATGGGATTGAGGATGCTTGGAATGCTGGCGTTGCTGAGAGCGGCGTGACCATTCATTGGGTGGATTCAGGTGTGGATACAGGAAAGGTTATCAAACAAGTGCGTGTGCCACGACTAGCTGATGATACGATTGACAGTTTTGAAACTCGCATTCATGAGGCAGAGTACAAGTTGTATCCGGAGGTGCTGGATAGTTTGGGAGTGGAGAGGAAGAAATGAATATTGATCACTACTATATGGAGTTAAAGAATAAGTTATCTAACAGACCAACCCTACTGGATAATACTAATGATTTTCTTTTTGTTTTAGTAAATACAGTGAAAGCTATGATAGAAAATACTGATAAAAGTCAGCTTTCAGAGTTAGATAAAATTTTAGATGGTGTCACAAGTCAAGAATTAAAACTTGCCTATGATTTCTGTCAAGGGAGATTCGGTCAAGCGGGTTTTTCTTATCGTAGGCACCCGAATTATTTTTATTTGTCCAGTTTAATTGCGACTTTTCCAGAATTTGAGTTGTCTAAAGCAGACCGAGATTATCTCAAAGGAATCATAAATTTTGATAACTACCTTTTATATGAGTTGGATTAGTCTTTAATCAACTCAAAACCCTATTTATTCAAAAGGAGAAAAAATGATTGAGATAAAATTAGTAGATGAGAGCAGTTTTCAGGCAGTGCTGGATTTGAAAATATCTGAAGCTGATGAACGAGCACGTTTTGTGGCTCCAAATGTACGCTCTTTAGCTGACGCATGGCTCTACCGGGAAAATGAAGATGTGTTTCCGAGGGCAATCTATTGGGATAAGCAAGTGGTTGGCTTTCTCCTGCTGGAAATAGACAAGGATGAAGCGGAATACTTTATCTGGCGGATAATGATTGGTCAGCAGTACCAAGGAAGAGGTTATGGTAGAAAAGCCTTGGAAGTTCTAATCAAAGAGGCTCAGATGGATAGAGTCTGCAGTCATATTGTTGCAGATTATGTGG
The DNA here is from genome assembly GCF_013277375.1 of Streptococcus sp. 3613. Classification (NCBI taxonomy): domain Bacteria; kingdom Bacillati; phylum Bacillota; class Bacilli; order Lactobacillales; family Streptococcaceae; genus Streptococcus; species Streptococcus sp. 3613. Next base: position 30,349 of record NZ_VMMV01000021.1, on the reverse strand, counting down.
TTGGAAATGAAAAAATGAAGCACCTGTTGACTAGTTTGGGTTTTCAGGAAACAGGATTTATAGAAGAAAATAACGAAGTCGCTATGCGCTTGGACTTAAAGAAAGAGGAATAGAATGACGAAAAAAGCCTTAATCAGCGTCTCAGACAAAGTGGGTATTGTTGAATTTGCCCAAGAACTTAAAAAACTCGGTTGGGACATCATCTCAACAGGTGGGACCAAGGTTGCCCTTAATAATGCTGGGGTAGATACCATTGCGATTGATGATGTGACTGGGTTCCCAGAAATGATGGATGGTCGTGTCAAGACCCTTCACCCAAATATCCACGGGGGACTTTTGGCTCGTCGTGACTTGGATAGTCACTTGGAAGCAGCTAAGGACAATCAGATTGAGTTCATCGACCTTGTTGTGGTCAACCTTTATCCATTCAAGGAAACAATCCTCAAACCGGATGTGACTTATGCTGATGCAGTTGAAAATATCGATATTGGTGGGCCATCTATGCTTCGTTCAGCAGCGAAAAATCATGCCAGTGTGACGGTTGTGGTAGACCCTGCTGACTATACAGTGGTTTTGGACGAGTTGTCAGTTAACGGCGAAACCACTTACGAAACTCGCCAACGTTTGGCAGCCAAGGTTTTCCGTCACACAGCGGCTTATGATGCCTTGATTGCAGAGTATTTCACAACTCAAGTGGGTGAAAGCAAACCTGAAAAGCTGACCTTGACTTATGACCTCAAGCAGGCCATGCGCTATGGGGAAAATCCTCAACAGGATGCAGATTTCTACCAAAAAGCCTTGCCGACTGACTACTCGATTGCATCTGCTAAACAGCTTAACGGGAAAGAATTGTCATTCAACAATATCCGTGATGCGGATGCTGCCATTCGTATCATTCGTGATTTCAAAGATCGTCCAACCGTTGTGGCTCTCAAACATATGAATCCATGTGGAATTGGTCAAGCTGACGACATCGAGACTGCTTGGGACTATGCTTATGAGTCTGACCCAGTCTCAATTTTCGGTGGAATCGTCGTTCTCAACCGTGAGTTGGATGTTGCGACAGCTGAGAAGATGCATGGTGTTTTCCTTGAAATCATCATCGCACCAAGTTATACGGATGAAGCGCTAGCTATTTTGACCAATAAAAAGAAAAACTTGCGTATCCTTGCCTTGCCATTTGATGCTCAAGAGGCTAGCGAAGTGGAAGCAGAATACACAGGTGTTGTCGGTGGACTTCTGGTACAAAACCAAGACGTGGTCAAAGAAAGCCCAGCTGACTGGCAAGTGGTGACCAAACGCCAGCCAACTGAGACAGAAGCGACTGCTCTTGAGTTTGCTTGGAAAGCTATCAAGTACGTCAAATCAAACGGTATCATCGTAACCAATGACCACATGACACTTGGTGTCGGTCCGGGTCAAACTAACCGTGTGGCTTCTGTTCGCATCGCTATTGAGCAAGCTAAAGACCGTCTTGACGGCGCTGTTCTTGCTTCGGATGCCTTCTTCCCATTTGCGGATAATGTGGAAGAAATCGCCAAAGCAGGGATCAGGGCTATCATCCAGCCGGGTGGATCCGTCCGTGACCAAGAGTCTATCGAAGCTGCTGACAAATATGGCTTGACAATGGTCTTTACAGGTGTGAGACATTTTAGACATTAAGAACGTTAAAGGGAAGAAAACAGTTTCTTTCCTTTTTTGGCTTAAAATGCTAACTGAAACAAGATTAAAACGAACTTTTTTGATATAATGTTGGTAAATAATTCGCAAAAGAGGTTGAGGAATGAAACTGCTTGTTGTCGGTTCTGGTGGTCGTGAGCATGCGATTGCTAAAAAGTTACTTGAATCAAAAGACGTGGAAAAAGTCTTTGTAGCTCCTGGGAATGATGGGATGACTCTGGATGGTTTGGAATTGGTAAATATCTCTATTTCCGAACATTCTAAATTGATTGACTTCGCAAAGGCCAATGATGTTGCTTGGACCTTTATCGGTCCAGATGATGCCCTTGCTGCTGGTATCGTGGATGATTTTAACCAAGCTGGGCTTAAGGCCTTTGGTCCGACTAGGGCTGCAGCGGAGCTGGAGTGGTCCAAGGATTTTGCCAAGGAAATCATGGTCAAATATGGTGTTTCGACAGCAGCCTATGGCACATTTTCAGATTTCGAGGAAGCAAAGGCCTATATCGAAAAGCATGGTGCGCCTATCGTAGTCAAGGCGGATGGCTTGGCGCTTGGGAAGGGTGTCGTCGTTGCTGAGACGGTTGAGCAAGCGGTCGAAGCCGCTCATGAGATGCTTTTGGACAATAAATTTGGTGACTCAGGTGCGCGCGTGGTTATTGAGGAATTCCTTGAAGGAGAGGAATTTTCACTCTTTGCCTTTGTCAATGGTGATAAGTTCTACATCATGCCAACGGCTCAGGACCACAAACGTGCCTACGATGGCGACAAAGGGCCTAACACGGGTGGTATGGGTGCCTATGCGCCAGTTCCACACTTACCACAGAGTGTAGTTGATACAGCGGTTGACACCATTGTCAAGCCAGTTCTAGAAGGGATGATTAAAGAAGGTCGCCCTTATCTGGGAGTTCTTTACGCAGGGCTTATCCTGACAGCTGATGGACCCAAAGTCATTGAGTTCAACGCTCGGTTCGGAGATCCAGAAACTCAGATTATCTTGCCTCGATTAACCTCTGACTTTGCACAAAATATTACGGATATCCTCGATGGCAAGGAGCCAAACATCACCTGGACAGACAAGGGGGTGACTCTGGGTGTGGTTGTCGCATCCAACGGTTATCCGCTAGACTATGAAAAAGGTGTCAAGTTACCAGCCAAGACAGAAGATGACATTATCACCTATTATGCAGGGGCTAAGTTTGCGGAAAATAGCAGAGCACTGCTATCAAATGGCGGACGTGTCTATATGCTCGTCACCACAGCAGACACCGTCAAAGAAGCCCAAGATACCATTTACCAAGAACTCGCCCAACAAAAAACAGAAGGCCTCTTCTACCGAACCGATATCGGAAGCAAGGCAATTAAGTAAAGATATAAGAAAAAGCGACGTAGTCGCCAAATGCGATAATGGTCGCCGTGGTGAAAAGACCAGAACGGGTTCTGATCTGGTCGGGGGAAGCTTTGAGACCTTAGGCTCAAAGTTTAGGAATGAAACCGAAGGTTTGCTTCCGTCCCCACCACCTAAGACTATTATCAAAAAAGAAGAAAAAAGGAAAAATTATGACTAAACCAATTATTTCCATCATCATGGGCTCAAAATCCGACTGGGCAACCATGCAAAAAACAGCAGAAGTCCTAGACCGCTTCGGTGTAGCCTACGAGAAGAAGGTTGTCTCTGCCCACCGCACACCAGACCTCATGTTCAGACATGCCGAAGAAGCTCGTAGCCGTGGCATCAAGGTCATTATCGCAGGTGCAGGTGGCGCAGCCCACTTGCCAGGAATGGTAGCTGCCAAAACAACCCTTCCAGTCATTGGCGTGCCAGTCAAATCTCGTGCCCTTAGTGGCGTGGATTCACTCTATTCTATCGTTCAGATGCCGGGTGGGGTGCCTGTTGCGACAATGGCTATCGGTGAAGCTGGAGCGACTAACGCAGCTCTCTTTGCCCTCCGTCTCCTCTCTGTAGAAGATAAGTCCATTGCGGATGCACTTGCCAACTTTGCTGAAGAACAAGGAAAAATCGCAGAGGAGTCGTCAAATGAGCTCATCTAAAACAATCGGAATTATCGGTGGCGGTCAACTGGGTCAGATGATGGCCATTTCTGCTATCTACATGGGGCACAAGGTTATCGCGCTGGATCCTGCGGCGGATTGCCCGGCTTCTCGCGTGGCGGAAATCATTGTGGCACCTTATAACGATGTGGACGCCCTCCGTCAGTTGGCAGACCGTTGCGATGTCCTCACTTACGAGTTTGAAAATGTCGACGCTGACGGTTTGGATGTCGTTATCAAGGATGGACAACTCCCTCAAGGAACAGATCTGCTCCGCATTTCGCAAAATCGTATTTTTGAAAAGGACTTTTTGTCAAACAAGGCTCAAGTCACTGTGGCACCCTACAAGGTCGTGACTTCTAGCCTAGACTTGGCAGATATCGACTTGTCGAAAAACTATGTCCTTAAGATCGCAACAGGTGGTTATGATGGACACGGGCAAAATGTCATTCGTTCAGCAGACGATTTGGAAGAAGCCTATGCATTAGCCGACTCAGCAGCTTGTGTCTTGGAAGAATTTGTCAATTTTGACCTTGAGATTTCTGTCATCGTGTCAGGAAATGGGAAGGAGGTGACGTTTTTCCCAGTTCAGGAAAATATCCACCGCAACAATATCCTGTCTAAGACCATCGTACCAGCCCGTATTTCTGAAAGTCTAGCAGACAAGGCTAAAGCTATGGCAGTGCGAATCGCAGAACAACTCAACTTGTCTGGAACTCTCTGTGTGGAAATGTTTGCGACAGCTGATGACATCATTGTCAATGAGATTGCTCCACGACCACACAACTCAGGCCACTACTCTATTGAAGCCTGTGATTTCTCTCAGTTTGACACCCATATTCTCGGTGTTCTCGGAGCACCATTGCCAGCCATAAAACTACATGCGCCTGCCGTCATGCTTAACGTTCTCGGCCAGCATGTTGAGGTCGCTAAAAAATATGTCACAGAAAATCCAAGCGCCCATCTCCACATGTATGGTAAAATAGAAGCAAAGCATAATCGTAAGATGGGACATGTGACTTTGTTTAGTGATGTACCGGATAGTGTGGAAGAGTTTGGGGAAGGGATTGATTTTTAGGACAAGTTCATGATACAAATTATCGTTAATACATTTATTGAAAAGGATAAGACTGGAGCAGTTGTCGAAGTCTTGTATGCCAGTGCTGACCAAGATAAGGTACAAGCTAAATATGAAGAACTAGCTGCACAATACCCCGAAAATTATTTAGCTATCTATGATGTACCGCTGGATACGGATTTGAATATACTAGATCATTACCCGTCTGTGTTTATTGGAAAAGAGGAGTTTGAGTAGAAATCTTGCTTTACCTAGATAGCTTATTCCCAACAGCTTAAGAAGAAAGGAAAAATGAACAACATGATCAACCGTTACTCTCGCCCTGAGATGGCGAATATTTGGAGTGAAGAAAATAAATACCGTGCTTGGCTTGAGGTGGAAATCCTCTCTGACGAGGCATGGGCTGAGTTGGGGGAAATCCCTAAGGAAGATGTGGCTTTGATTCGCAAGAAGGCGGACTTTGACATCGACCGTATTTTGGAAATTGAGCAGGAGACGCGCCACGATGTGGTGGCTTTCACGCGTGCGGTTTCTGAGACTCTTGGTGAAGAGCGCAAGTGGGTTCACTATGGCTTGACTTCTACTGACGTGGTGGACACGGCCTATGGTTACCTCTACAAGCAGGCCAACGACATCATCCGTCGTGACCTTGAAAACTTCACTAATATCATCGCTGACAAGGCCAAGGAGCACAAGTTCACCATCATGATGGGGCGTACCCACGGTGTGCATGCTGAGCCTACAACCTTTGGTCTTAAATTGGCAACTTGGTACAGCGAAATGAAACGCAATATCGAGCGTTTCGAGCATGCAGCTGCTGGTGTAGAAGCTGGTAAGATTTCTGGTGCGGTTGGGAACTTTGCCAATATCCCACCATTTGTAGAGGAGTATGTCTGCGATAAACTTGGCATCCGTGCCCAAGAAATCTCTACACAAGTCCTTCCTCGTGACCTTCACGCTGAGTACTTTGCGGTTCTTGCCAGCATTGCGACTTCAATCGAACGTATGGCGACTGAGATTCGTGGTCTACAAAAATCTGAGCAACGCGAAGTAGAAGAGTTCTTTGCTAAAGGGCAAAAAGGGTCTTCAGCAATGCCTCACAAACGCAACCCAATCGGTTCTGAAAATATGACTGGTCTGGCGCGTGTCATTCGTGGTCACATGATTACGGCTTATGAAAACGTCGCTCTCTGGCACGAACGCGATATTTCCCACTCATCAGCTGAGCGTATCATCACACCAGATACGACCATTTTGATTGACTACATGCTCAACCGTTTTGGAAATATCGTTAAGAACTTGACAGTCTTCCCAGAAAATATGATCCGAAACATGAACTCGACTTTTGGTCTTATCTTTAGCCAACGGGCTATGTTGACATTGATTGAAAAAGGCATGACCCGTGAGCAAGCCTATGACTTGGTGCAACCAAAAACAGCCTACTCTTGGGACAACCAAGTAGACTTTAAACCACTTCTTGAGGCAGATTCAGAAGTAACATCACGTCTCACACAAGAAGAAATCGATGAAATCTTCAACCCAGTTTATTACACCAAACGAGTGGATGATATCTTTGAACGTCTTGGATTAGGATAATTAGAATAAAAATCGAATTTCTATTACTCCATTTATAGGAGTAGCAGAACTTCGATTTTTCTTTTTTATTAAAGTGCTTTTGAAAAAAATAACCAATATTTTATAATATATTGAGTATAGAATAGTATACTGTAACTTCTAAAATATTACTAGAAATTGATTTAAATTTCCTAATCGATTTGTCCATATTCTATTTCAATCTACTATGTCATATAATAAGCATAGAAAAAGCCCGAGCGATTAGGCTCAGGCTTTCTTCTTAGTGATCACGGTCACATGAGATGAATTTAATCTTGTAGTAATCAGATCGTTTGTAAGTTTCACTGTATTCTAAAACTTGGCCAGTTGATTCGAGTTTGGTGATTTTAGTTTGTAGGACAGTAGGGAATTGTTCATCGACTCCGAGGACTGAAGCCGCATGTTCTGGAGTTGGAAAGACTATTTCGTTGATTTCTTCAAAGTGTTCATTATTCATGTGAATGTGGTAGTCTAACTTGAAACGGTTATAGATAGAACTATAGTATTCAAGGTTTGGATAATTTGCGTTGATATATTGTTCTGGGATGTAGGATGTATGGTAGATATAAACGACACCGTTTGATTCGCGGATACGTTCAATCTTGTAGTAGAATTGATCGCCGCGTAGACCCAATTTTTCCAAGTAAACGAGCTTGTTTCCGCGTTCAATTGAAAGAACAGTTACCTTATCATCTTTAGCATTAAAGAGTTCAATATCTGAAAACTCTACAAGCTTGTGTTTGCGTGCACGCGAAACGAAGGTTCCTTTTCCTTGTTGGCGGACAATATAGCCATCTTTAGCAAGGTCGTTTAAGGCGCGGACAACTGTGATAGAGCTGACATCGTACATTGAAATGAGCTCTGCTTCAGTGTAAAATTTATCTCCACTGCTAAACTGCCCAGAGATGATTTTATTTTTTAATTCGTCTTTTATGTATTGATATTTGGGAATTGCCATATTTTTACCTCTATTTTCCTTCTCCATAGAAAATTTTACCATAAAAGCGAAAAAAATAGTAGTCTTTTGAATAAAAAATTAGATAACAGATTAAAAAATTAAGTTACATAGGCATTGTACGTATTTTATAAATGTATTTTGTGCAAAATTATTTTAGGTTCTCTATTCCGAATGTAAAGAGCGTTTGAAATGGGTCTGAAAATGTTTGAAACTAATTGAACGTGTGTATAATAGTAAAATTACAGTAAATATTCCGACAATTTCTATTGACAATTCAAACAGATTGGTTTATAATTACTATAACAACGAGTGAAAGCGCAAACTTTGCAATCAAAAGGTAGTTTTATGACACGATTTGAGATACGAGACGATTTCTATTTAGATGGGAAACCGTTCAAGATTTTGTCCGGCGCCATTCATTATTTTAGGATTCCTCCAGAGGATTGGTATCATTCGCTCTATAACTTGAAGGCTCTTGGTTTTAATACGGTAGAGACTTATGTGGCTTGGAATTTACACGAGCCTCGTGAGGGTGAGTTTCATTTTGAAGGAGCTCTGGATTTGGAGCGATTTCTACAGACAGCGCAAGACTTGGGTCTCTACGCTATCGTTCGTCCGTCACCCTTCATCTGTGCGGAGTGGGAATTCGGTGGTTTACCAGCCTGGCTCTTAACCAAAGACATGAGGATTCGTTCTTCAGATCCTGCCTATATTGAGGCTGTCGGTCGCTATTATGATCAGCTCTTGCCACGACTGGTTCCACATCTGTTGGACAATGGTGGCAATATCCTCATGATGCAGGTTGAAAATGAGTATGGTTCTTATGGAGAAGATAAGGCTTACCTGAGAGCCATTCGACAGCTGATGGAAGAGCGTGGCGTAACCTGTCCTCTCTTTACATCAGATGGTCCTTGGAGAGCTACTCTGAAAGCGGGAACCTTAATCGAAGATGACCTCTTTGTAACAGGGAACTTTGGTTCTAAGGCACCTTACAACTTTTCACAGATGCAGGAATTCTTTGATGAGCATGGCAAGAAATGGCCGCTCATGTGTATGGAGTTCTGGGATGGCTGGTTCAATCGTTGGAAAGAACCGATTATCACACGGGATCCTAAGGAATTGGCAGATGCAGTTCGAGAGGTTTTGGAACAAGGCTCCATCAATCTTTACATGTTCCACGGTGGTACAAACTTTGGCTTCATGAATGGTTGCTCAGCTCGAGGGACTTTGGACCTGCCACAAGTTACATCTTATGATTACGATGCTCTTCTGGATGAAGAAGGAAATCCAACTGCCAAATACTTGGCAGTCAAGAAGATGATGGCAACACATTTCCCAGAGTATCCGCAGTTAGAACCACTCTACAAAGAGAGTATGGAGTTGGATGCTATACCAATAGTAGAAAAAGTTTCCTTGTTTGAAACCTTGGATAGCTTGTCAAGTCCAGTAGAAAGCCTCTATCCTAAAAAGATGGAGGAGCTGGGACAAAGCTATGGTTACTTACTCTATCGAACAGAAACAAACTGGGATGCAGAAGAAGAAAGACTTCGTATCATTGACGGTCGAGATAGGGCCCAGCTGTATGTCGATGGTCAGTGGATTAAAACCCAATATCAGACAGAGATTGGGGAAGATATTTTTTATCAAGGTGAAAAGAAAGCGTTATCTAGGATTGACATATTGATAGAAAATATGGGGCGTGTCAACTATGGGCATAAGTTCTTAGCAGATACGCAACGTAAGGGAATTCGGACAGGGGTTTGTAAGGATTTGCATTTCTTACTGAACTGGAAACACTATCCACTCCCACTAGACAATCCTAAGAAAATTGATTTTTCAAAAGGATGGACTCAAGGACAACCAGCCTTTTACGCTTATGACTTTACAGTCCAAGAGCCAAAAGATACTTACCTAGACTTGTCTGTGTTTGGTAAGGGAGTTGCCTTTGTCAATGGGCAGAATCTAGGACGTTTTTGGAACGTCGGCCCAACCCTCTCACTTTATATCCCTCATAGCTATCTCAAGGAAGGTGCCAACCGCATCATCATCTTTGAAACAGAGGGCCAATATAAAGAAGAGATTCATTTAACTCGTAAACCTACACTAAAACACATAAAGGGGGAAAACTTATGACAATTGTAGGATGCCGTATCGATGGACGTTTGATCCACGGACAAGTAGCCAATCTTTGGGCTGGAAAACTAAATGTTTCACGTATTATGGTTGTAGATGACGAAGTTGTCAACAACGATGTTGAAAAGAGTGGTTTGAAACTTGCGACACCACCAGGTGTAAAATTGAGTATTTTGCCAATTGAGAAAGCGGCAGCCAATATTCTTGCTGGTAAATACGATAGCCAACGTCTCTTTATCGTTGCTCGTAAACCAGACCGCTTCCTTGGTTTGGTAGAAGCAGGTGTACCACTTGAAACCCTTAATGTTGGGAATATGTCTCAAACACCAGAAACTCGCCCTATCACACGTTCTATCAACGTAGTAGACAAGGATGTGGAAGATTTCCACAAATTGGCAGAAAAAGGTGTTAAACTTACTGCTCAAATGGTTCCAAATGATCCAATTTCAGACTTTTTGAGCTTATTAAAATAGGAAAAAATTTTTTAGGAGGTCATTGTTATGATACAATGGTGGCAAATTTTACTTCTCACTTTGTACTCAGCTTATCAAATCTGTGATGAGTTGACGATCGTTTCATCTGCAGGTTCCCCTGTATTTGCTGGTTTCATTACTGGTTTAATCATGGGAGATGTGACTACTGGTTTGCTTATCGGTGGTAACTTGCAACTGTTCGTTCTTGGGGTTGGTACCTTCGGTGGTGCTTCTCGTATCGACGCAACTTCTGGTGCGGTTCTTGCGACAGCCTTCTCTGTTTCACAAGGAATTGATGCACCGCTTGCCATTACTACAATCGCTGTACCAGTAGCAACTCTCTTGACTTACTTCGACGTTCTTGGTCGTATGACTACTACCTTCTTCGCTCACCGTGTGGATGCTGCCATCGAACGCTTTGACTATAAAGGTATTGAACGCAACTACTTGCTTGGTGCGATTCCTTGGGCTTTATCTCGTGCCCTTCCAGTCTTCTTTGCCCTTGCTTTTGGTGGTGAATTTGTACAAGGCGTAGTAGACTTCGTTACAAAATACCAATGGATTGCAGATGGTTTGACACTCGCAGGACGTATGCTTCCAGGTCTTGGATTTGCAATCTTGCTTCGTTACCTTCCAGTTAAACGTAACCTTCATTACCTTGCTATGGGATTTGGTTTGACAGCTATGTTGACTGTTCTTTACTCATATGTAACAGGTCTTGGTGGCGCTGTTGCTGGTATCGTAGGTACTCTTCCTGCTGAAGTTGCTGAAAAAATTGGTTTCGTGAACAACTTCAAAGGATTGTCTATGATTGGTATCTCTATCGTAGGTATTTTCCTTGCAGTGCTTCACTTCAAAAATAGCCAAAAAGTAGCTGTAGCAGCACCTTCTACACCATCAGAAAGTGGGGAAATCGAAGATGACGAATTCTAATTACAAACTAACAAAAGAAGATTTTAATCAAATCAACAAACGTAGCTTGTTTACTTTCCAATTAGGTTGGAACTACGAACGTATGCAAGCTTCTGGTTACCTTTACATGATCTTGCCTCAGTTGCGTAAAATGTATGGGGATGGAACTCCTGAATTGAAAGAAATGATGAAAGTTCATACTCAATTCTTCAATACTTCACCATTCTTCCATACTATTATCGCTGGTTTTGACCTTGCCATGGAAGAAAAAGATGGTGTAGGTTCAAAAGACGCCGTTAACGGTATCAAGACAGGTTTGATGGGACCATTCGCTCCTCTTGGGGATACAATCTTTGGTTCACTTGTACCTGCTATCATGGGGTCAGTCGCAGCAACTATGGCTATCGCTGGCCAACCTTGGGGGATCTTCCTTTGGATTGCAGTTGCAGTAGCGTATGACATCTTCCGTTGGAAACAGTTGGAATTTGCTTACAAAGAAGGGGTTAACCTTATCAACAACATGCAAAGTACCTTGACAGCTTTGATTGACGCTGCATCTGTACTTGGTGTCTTCATGATGGGTGCTCTTGTAGCAACAGTGATTAACTTTGAAATTTCTTACAAGTTGCCAATCGGTGAAAAGATGATTGATTTCCAAGACATCTTGAACCAAATCTTCCCACGTTTGCTTCCAGCAATCTTTACTGCCTTTATCTTCTGGTTGCTTGGTAAGAAAGGTATGAACTCTACTAAAGCTATCGGTATTATTATCGTACTTGCTTTGACTCTTTCTGCCCTTGGTCACTTTGCACTTGGAATGTAATTCCTTATGACTAAATCATTAATTTTGGTGAGCCATGGTCGCTTCTGTGAGGAGCTTAGAGGTAGCACAGAAATGATTATGGGCCCACAAGACAACATTTACACAGTAGCTCTTCTTCCAGAAGATGGCCCAGAAGAATTTACTGCTAAATTTGAAGCTGTTATTGAAGGGGTGGATGATTTCCTAGTCTTTGCGGATCTTCTCGGTGGGACACCTTGTAATGTGGTGAGTCGCTTGATCATGGAAGGTCGTGATATTGACCTTTACGCAGGGATGAATCTTCCAATGGTGATTGAATTTATCAATGCGAGCCTTACAGGCGCAGATGCGGACTACAAGAGCCGTGCTGCAGAAAGTATTGTGAAAGTTAATGACCTGTTAGCGGGCTTCGATGATGACGAAGATGAATAATACTCTTCGAAAATCTCTTCAAACTACGTCAACGTCGCCTTGCCGTAGGTATATGTTACTGACTTCGTCAGTCTTATCCGGCAACCTCAAAACGGTGTTTTGAGCTGACTTTGTCAGTCTTATCCGGCAACCTCAAAGCAGTGCTTTGAGCAGCCTGCGGCTAGTTTCCTACAGATTTTAGTTGGAACTCGATTCAATTCATGTGACAACGTGAAAATCGTTAGAGCATTTTATATAAAATATACATGGGAATGGAGCTTACTCCCATTCCCATATTTAATAGAAAAAGAGGAACTCAATGCTACATTATACAAAAGAAGACTTGCTCGAATTGGGTGCAGAAATCACTACGCGTGAAATCTACCAACAGCCTGATGTATGGAGAGAAGCTTTTGAATTTTACCAAGCAAAACGTGAAGAAATTGCAGCCTTCCTACAAGAAATCGCTGATAAACATGACTATATTAAGGTTATCTTGACAGGTGCTGGGACTTCTGCTTATGTGGGAGATACCTTGCTACCTTACTTTAAGGAAGTCTATGACGAACGCAAATGGAATTTCAATGCTATTGCGACAACAGATATCGTTGCCAATCCAGCAACCTATTTGAAAAAAGATGTGGCAACTGTCCTTGTGTCTTTTGCTCGTAGTGGGAACTCGCCTGAAAGTGTGGCGACTGTTGATTTGGCCAAATCCTTGGTGGATGAGCTTTATCAAGTGACGATTACTTGTGCAGCAGATGGTAAATTGGCTCTTCAAGCTCACGGTGATGACCGTAATCTCTTGCTCTTGCAACCAGCTGTCTCTAATGATGCTGGATTTGCCATGACTTCTAGCTTTACGTCTATGATGTTGACAGCTCTCTTGGTCTTTGATCCTACAGAATTTGCTGTTAAGTCTGAACGTTTTGAAGTTGTATCTAGTCTTGCCCGTAAAGTTTTAGACAAGGCAGAAGATGTCAAAGAGCTCGTTGATTTAGACTTTAACCGTGTCATCTATCTAGGCGCTGGTCCTTTCTTTGGACTTGCTCATGAAGCTCAGCTCAAGATTTTGGAATTAACTGCTGGTCAAGTTGCGACCATGTATGAAAGCCCAGTTGGCTTCCGTCACGGTCCAAAATCTCTTATCAACGAAAATACAGTTGTTTTGGTCTTTGGTACAACGACAGACTACACTCGTAAGTACGACTTGGACTTGGTTCGTGAAGTTGCTGGTGACCAGATTGCTCGTCGTGTTGTGCTTTTGAGTGATCAAGCTTTTGGTCTTGAAAATGTCAAAGAAGTGGCCCTTGGTTGTGGCGGTGTCTTGAATGATATTTACCGTGTCTTCCCTTACATCGTTTATGCCCAACTCTTTGCCCTATTGACTTCACTCAAGGTAGAAAATAAACCAGATACACCGTCTCCTACAGGTACAGTAAACCGTGTAGTACAAGGTGTCATAATTCACGAATATCAAAAGTAAGACAGTGTTTATGAATTCTTGACAAGAGGATTTGTAAATTATCAGATAAACCATAGATTGTCAGTACGCTTTCTATGGTTTGTTTGCTTGAGAGAAATAGTAAAAGGAGAACAGAATGAAAGCATACACAGAGCGTGTATTTGGAAATGTTGAGGGCGAGGATGTCTTGGCCTATCGATTTGAGACAGACGGTGGCTACCAACTTGAGGTTATGACTTATGGTGCGACCATCTTGCGCTATGTCGCACCTGACAAGGCTGGAAATTTTGCCAATGTTATCTTGGGATTTGATGACTTTGATAGTTATGTAGGCAATAGTCCCAAGCATGGAGCAAGTGTAGGTCCTGTAGCGGGTCGTATTGCAGGTGCGACCTTTGAGCTCAATGGTAAGACCTATGACCTTGAGGTTAATAATGCTAGCAACTGTAATCACAGTGGTTCAACTGGTTGGGATTCCAGCTTGTTTGAAGTTGAAGAAGTAAGCGATCATGGCTTGACTCTCTACACAGAGCGTACAGATGGGACAGGAGGGTTCCCTGGAAATCTCAAGATTTGGATCAGTTATCACTTGGAAGAAACTGGTGCCTATAAAATCAGCTACAAGGTGACGACCGATCAGGATACGCTGGTCAATCCAACCAACCACAGCTATTTCAACTTGTCTGGTGATTTCACGCAGACGATTGACCGTCATGTCTTCCAACTAAATACAGAGGGTATTTACCCAATCGCTCCCGATGGTGTTCCTGCCAAAACTCCAGAAGCCAACCGTGATGTGGTCAAACACATCTACAATGGTGCCTTGTTGAAGGATATCTTTGCAGAAGAAGATGAGCAAATCCAGCTGGCATCAGGTTTGGATCACCCATTTGCCCTTCCTGTAGGCCATGACAATGCTGGATTCCTTTATGACCAAAATTCAGGTCGCTTCCTGCTTTTCAAGACAGAAACTCCTTGCTTTGTGGTCTACACAGCAAACTTTGTGGATGAGAGTGTACTTGTGGCTGGTCAGCCAATGGTGCAGCACAATGGGATTGCCCTTGAAGCGCAAGCTTTACCAGATGCCATTCACAGCGACCTCAAAGACCAAGTCATTCTTAAAGCTGGTCAAACCTTCACCAGTAAGACACGTTATGAACTTGTTGTGAAATAAAAAAGCTGGTCAAAAAGTCTTTAAAATTAAAATAACGCATATTGTCAGGTGATGAAAAGTTTGATAATATGCGTTTTATTATGAAATGATTTACTTTATATTATCCTGAAATGGTGTTATTTTTGAGTTATCTGGCTTGACTTTCTTGATGGAAATTATACAATAGTTGTAATAATTACAACGAGAAAAGAGGACCATTTATGACCTATGAATACAAGAGTCACATTTATTTGGCAGAGACAGTTTTAAATGTAAAGGATTTGGCCAGTCAAACAGCCTTTTATCAGCAAGTTATTGGTTTAGAAATCTTATCTCAAACTGAGACAGAGTCCATTCTAGGCCTTGGTGGAAAAGTCTTGGTACAGCTGATTCAAGCACAAGAGAGCGGAGAAGTGAGGGAACATTGTGGTCTTTACCATTTGGCCATTCTCTTGCCCACACGCAAGGCTTTGGCTGATGTCTTGAAACACCTGACAGATTTACAGATTCCTCTTGTCGGCGGTGCAGACCATGGTTACAGTGAAGCTATTTACTTGGAAGATTTGGAGGGAAATGGCATTGAACTCTATCGAGATAAGCCGGTTTCCACATGGGATATTCGAGAAGATGGACGCATTATCGGAGTGACGGAGGCTCTTGCGGCGCAGGACATTTATGAGTTGGGGGAAAGAGTAGAGCCCTTTATCTTGACAGAAGGTACGAGAATGGGGCATATTCATCTTTCCGTCAAGGATAGTCGAAAGTCCAGCCAGTTTTATCAAAAGGTGTTAGGGCTAGAGGATAAATTCAGTGTGCCTAGCGCTAGTTGGATTGCGGCTGGAGATTACCATCATCATTTAGCAGTTAACGAATGGGGAGGAAAAGGTCTGGATTCGCGTAAGCAAGGCTTACCAGGTTTAGCCTACTATGTCATCGAAGTCGCACATAAAGAAGAACTGTTAACGATTGCCCAACGAGCACAAGAAGTTGACGCACCAATCAAATGGATGACATCGAGCCAATTGGAAATCACAGACTCAGATGGAATTGTGACTCGTATTTGCTTAGCTCGATAGACAGGATGTGATGAAAATCAGAGCATCAATTGTAGAAAGTGGTTTTTATTCTAGTATTAGCTTTTCCTCAGTTCATCAGCTTCCTCCTTGACACTTTGTCAGTTTTTGATACAATAGTACAAAATTAGAGGAGGTGGGTTATGATTCAGAAACATGCGATTCCCATTTTAGAGTTTGATGATAATCCTCAGGCGGTTATCATGCCCAATCACGAGGGGCTGGACTTGCACTTGCCCAAGAAATGTGTCTATGCATTTTTAGGTGAAGAGATTGACCGCTATGCGAGGGAAGTAGGGGCGGACTGTGTCGGCGAATTCGTTTCAGCCACCAAGACCTATCCAGTCTATGTCGTGAACTACAAAGGCGAGGAGATTTGTCTGGCTCAGGCTCCTGTTGGTTCAGCTCCAGCAGCCCAGTTTATGGATTGGTTGATTGGCTATGGTGTGGAGCAGATTATTTCCACAGGTACCTGTGGTGTGCTAGCCGATATAGAGGAAAATGCCTTTCTAGTCCCTGTTCGCGCTCTGCGAGATGAAGGAGCCAGTTACCACTATGTGGCACCTTCTCGTTATATGGAAATGCAGCCAGAGGCTATTGCTGCCATTGAGCAAGTTTTGGAAGTCAGAGGGATTCCCTATGAAGAAGTCCTGACCTGGACGACAGACGGTTTTTACCGAGAAACGGCTGAAAAGGTGGCTTATCGTAAGGAAGAGGGCTGTGCTGTTGTGGAGATGGAGTGTTCTGCGCTTGTGGCAGTAGCCCAACTGCGAGGGGTTCTCTGGGGAGAATTGTTGTTCACAGCTGATTCCTTAGCAGACTTGGACCAGTACGATAGTCGTGACTGGGGATCGGAAGCTTTTGAGAAGGCGTTAGAACTGAGTTTAGCAAGTGTTGTGCAACTTTAGTCGCTTTTCTCGGCAGTTTCTTATCTTAGTGAAGGAGAACTTTAAAAGCTTGATTGATGATTATTTTTTGCCGAATAAAATAGGAAGTCGGTAGTTTTTAGACGTTTCTAGAAATGGACGAGTTTGGATAACCTCTTTTTTAGGATAAGCGTACGCGATGTTTTGTCCATTCCTATTTGAGATATTTCTTTTGTTTTATGGTACAATGGAAACATGTTATTCAAATTATCTAAGGAAAAAATAGAGCTAGGCTTATCTCGTTTATCGCCAGCCCGTCGTATTTTTTTGAGTTTTGCCTTGGTCATTTTACTAGGCTCTCTTCTTTTGAGCTTGCCCTTTGTCCAAGTTGAAAGCTCACGAGCGACTTATTTTGATCATCTTTTCACTGCTGTCTCTGCAGTCTGTGTGACAGGTCTTTCAACCCTTCCAGTAGCTCACACATATAATATCTGGGGTCAAATAATCTGTTTGCTCTTGATTCAGATCGGTGGTCTAGGACTCATGACCTTTATTGGAGTTTTCTATATCCAGAGCAAGCAAAAGCTTAGTCTTCGTAGCCGTGCAACTATTCAGGATAGTTTTAGTTATGGAGAAACTCGATCTTTGAGAAAGTTTGTCCATTCTATTTTTCTCACAACTTTTCTAGTTGAGGGTTTGGGAGCTCTATTCCTCAGTTTTCGTTTTGTTCCACAACTTGGCTGGGGGCGCGGTCTTTTTAGTTCCATTTTTCTAGCTATATCCGCCTTCTGTAATGCAGGTTTTGATAATTTGGGGAGCACCAGTTTATTTGCTTTTCAGACCGATTTACTGGTCAATCTGGTGATTGCAGGCTTAATTATTACAGGTGGTTTTGGCTTTATGGTCTGGTTTGATTTGGCTGGTCATGTAGGAAGAAAGAAAAAAGGGCGCCTGCACTTTCATACGAAGCTTGTACTATTATTGACTCTAGGTTTGTTGTTATTTGGAACGGCAACTACTCTCTTTCTTGAGTGGAACAATGCTGGAACGATTGGCAATCTCCCTGTTGCCGATAAGGTTTTAGTTAGCTTTTTTCAAACAGTGACGATGCGAACAGCAGGCTTTTCTACGATAGATTATACTCAGGCTCATCCTGTGACTCTTTTGATTTATATCTTACAGATGTTTCTAGGTGGGGCACCTGGGGGAACGGCTGGGGGGCTCAAGATTACGACATTTTTTGTCCTCTTGGTCTTTGCGCGAAGTGAGCTTTTGGGCTTGCCTCATGCCAATGTTGCGAGACGAACGATTGCGCCGCGAACGGTTCAAAAATCCTTTAGTGTCTTTATTATCTTTTTGATGAGCTTCTTGGTAGGATTGATTCTGCTAGGGATGACAGCCAAAGGCAATCCTCCCTTTATCCACCTCATATTTGAAACCATTTCAGCTCTTAGTACAGTTGGTGTAACGGCAAATTTGACTTCTGATCTTGGGAAATTGGCTCTCAGTGTTATCATGCCACTTATGTTTATGGGACGAATTGGTCCCTTGACCTTGTTTGTTAGCTTGGCAGATTACCATCCAGAAAAGAAAGATATGATTCACTATATGAAAGCAGATATTAGTATTGGTTAAGAAAGGAAAGAGAATGTCAGATCGTACGATTGGAATTTTAGGATTGGGAATTTTTGGGAGCAGTGTCCTAGCTGCCCTAGCCAAGCAGGATATGAATATTATCGCTATTGATGACCACGCAGAGCGCATCAATCAGTTTGAGCCAGTTTTGGCGCGTGGAGTGATTGGTGACATCACAGATGAAGAATTATTGAGATCAGCAGGGATTGATACCTGCGATACCGTTGTCGTCGCGACAGGTGGAAATCTGGAGTCGAGTGTGCTTGCGGTTATGCACTGTAAGAGTTTGGGGGTACCGACTGTTATTGCTAAGGTCAAAAGTCAGACTGCTAAGAAAGTGCTAGAAAAGATTGGAGCTGACTCGGTTGTCTCGCCAGAGTATGAAATGGGGCAGTCTCTAGCACATACCATTCTTTTCCATAATAGTGTTGGTGTCTTTCAGTTGGATAAAAATGTCTCTATTGTGGAGATGAAAATTCCTCAGTCTTGGGCAGGTCAAAGTCTGAGTAAATTAGACCTCCGTGACAAATATAATCTGAATATTTTGGGCTTCCGAGAGCAGGAAAATTCCCCATTGGATGTTGAATTTGGACCAGATGACCTCTTGAAGGCAGATACCTATATTTTGGCGGTCATCAACAACCAGTATTTGGATACCCTAGCAGCATTGAATTTGTAAAAGAGGGAGCTTCCCTCTTTTTTGATGCTTAAGATGGTAAATAGAGACAGAAGCCTTGTATTCTAGTAAAAGTTCTTCAAAGGCTGGACTTTATGGTAGAATAGAAAGCAGTGACAAGAGAGAGTAATACTCTTCGAAAGTCAAATTTAAACCACGTCAACGTCACCTTGCCGTAGGTATA
>NZ_VMMV01000021.1:0-11164 GCF_013277375.1 Streptococcus sp. 3613 | reverse complement strand
TTTGATTTTCATTGAGTAAGAAAAATCAGTCCCCTAAAGGAGTAGATTATGAAGTTATTGTCTATCGCCATTCCTAGCTATAATGCTGCAGCCTATCTTCATTACTGTGTGGAGTCGCTAGTGATTGGTGGTGAGCAAGTTGAGATTTTGATTATCAATGATGGGTCTCAGGACCAGACTCAGGAAATCGCTGAGCGTTTAGCCGACAAGTATCCTAACATCGTTAGAGCCATTTATCAGGAAAATAAGGGCCATGGCGGTGCGGTCAATCGTGGCTTGGTAGAGGCTTCTGGGCGCTATTTTAAAGTAGTTGACAGTGATGACTGGGTGGATCCTCGTGCCTACTTGAAAACTCTTGAAACCTTGCAGGAACTTGAGAGTAAGGGTCAAGAGGTTGACGCCTTTGTGACTAATTTTGTTTACGAAAAGGAAGGTCAGTCTCGTAAGAAGAGTATGAGCTACGAGTCAGTCTTGCCTGTTCGGCAGATTTTTGGCTGGGACCAGGTCGGAAATTTCTCCAAAGGCCAGTATATCATGATGCACTCGCTGATTTATCGGACAGATTTGTTGCGTGCTAGCCAGTTCCAACTGCCTGAGCATACTTTTTATGTCGATAATCTCTTTGTCTTTACCCCTCTTCAGCAGGTCAAGACCATGTACTATCTGCCTGTCGATTTCTATCGTTATTTGATTGGGCGTGAGGACCAGTCTGTCAATGAGCAAGTGATGATTAAGCGCATTGACCAGCAACTTAAAGTCAATCGACTCTTGGTAGACCAGCTTGATTTATCCCAAGTGAGCCACCCCAAAATGCGAGAATATCTGCTGAATCATATCGAGATTACGACGGTGATTTCCAGTGCCCTGCTCAATCGAGCAGGTACAGCAGAGCATTTGGCAAAAAAACGGGAGCTGTGGACCTATATTCAGCAGGAAAATCCAGAGGTTTTTCAGGCTATCCGTAAGACCATGCTTAGCCGTTTGACCAAACATTCAGTCTTGCCAGCTCGCAAACTGTCCAATGTCGTCTATCAAATCACCAAATCTGTTTATGGATTTAATTGATATAAGTATTTTATAAGAGGGATTTAAGAAAAATTTTAACTTTTTCTTAGTCCTTTTTAATTTTAGGATATTATACTAGAGTCATCAAATAAAGAAAAACTCTAAGGAGAACCCTATGAAATTCAATCCAAATCAAAGATATACTCGTTGGTCTATTCGCCGTCTCAGTGTCGGTGTTGCCTCAGTTGTTGTGGCTAGTGGCTTCTTTGTCCTAGTTGGTCAGCCAAGTTCTGTACGTGCCGATGGGGTCAATCCGACCCCTGCTCAAGTTGTACCTGAAGAGACATCGGGAACGAAAGAGGGTGACTTAGCAGAAACTCAGGGAGATACTGTTCTTGCTCAAGCGAAACCTGAGGTCGTTGCTGGAAATACGAACTCACTTTCTACACCTACAGAAGTAACTGAAGTGAGCGAGGAGACAAGCCCTTCTCGTCTGGATACACTTTTTGAAAAAGGTGAAGAAGCTCAAGAAAATTCAGAGCTAGCAGATGTCTTAAAAGAAGCTGTAGATACAGCTGATGTGGATGGGAAACAAGCAAGTCCAGAAGATATTAAAAAAGCTGTCGATGAGGATGTTAAAGACAGTATCGATGTCCCAGCGGGCTATCTAGAACAAGCCAAAGCTTCCGGTCCTTTCTTGGCTGGTGTAAACAAACCGCTTAAATATGAACTTTTCGCAGGAGATGGTATGTTGACTCGTCTCTTGCTCAAAGCATCTGACAAGGCTCCATGGTCAGATAATGGTAAGGATAAAAATGAAAAAATTCCACCAGTGAAAAATTTACCTGATGGCAAGTATTACTATCAAGTATCTTTGAATGGTAACACTACAGGTAAGCAAGATCAGGATTTATTAGATACACTTCGTACTAATGGTACAAATACCTATGAAGCTACCCTGACTGTCTATGAAGCAGCCGGTGATAAACCAAATTTGAATAAGGTTGTCAAGGAACGTAAAGTCAATATTACCTTGAACGGTCTTGTAACAAGAAGCGATGTCAAATCTGCAGTTAAAAACAACATCAAAGACAGTATCGATGTTCCAGCAGCCTACCTAGAAAAAGCCAAGGGTGAAGGTCCATTCACAGCAGGTGTCAACCATGTGATTCCATACGAACTATTCGCAGGTGATGGCATGTTGACTCGTCTCTTGCTTAAGGCATCTGACAAGGCTCCATGGTCAGATAACGGCGACGCTAAAAACCCAGCCCTATCTCCACTAGGCGAAAACGTGAAGACCACAGGTCAATACTTCTATCAAGTAGCCTTGGACGGAAACGTGGCTGGCAAAGAAAAACAAGAACTCATTGACCAGTTCCGAGCAAACGGCACTAAAACCTACAGCGCTACAGTCAATGTCTATGGTAACAAAGATGGTAAAGCCGATTTGACAAATGTCGTAGCAACTAAAAAAGTCACTATTAGCATAAACGGTTTAATTTCTAAAGAAACAGTTCAAAAAGCCGTTGCAGACAACGTTAAAGACAGTATCGATGTTCCAGCAGCCTATCTAGAAAAAGCCAAGGGTGAAGGTCCATTCACAGCAGGTGTCAATCATGTGATTCCATACGAACTATTCGCAGGTGATGGCATGTTGACTCGTCTCTTGCTTAAGGCATCTGACAAGGCTCCATGGTCAGATAATGGCGACGCTAAAAACCCAGCCCTATCTCCACTAGGTGAAAACGTGAAGACCAAAGGGCAATACTTCTATCAAGTAGCCTTGGACGGAAACGTGGCTGGCAAAGAAAAACAAGAACTCATTGACCAGTTCCGAGCAAACGGCACTAAAACCTACAGCGCTACAGTCAATGTCTATGGCAACAAAGATGGTAAAGCAGATTTGACAAATGTCGTAGCAGCTAAAAAAGTTACTATTAAGATAAATGTTAAAGAAACATCAGACACAGCAAATGCTTCATTCTCATCTTCTAACTCTGGTTCTGGCGTGACTCCGATGAATCACAATTCTGCTACAGGTGCGACTCATCAAACAGCTGCTGACCATAAGGCCATGATGGCACCAGCCAAAGAGACTGATAAAGCAATGCCAGCAAATGACCAAATGGAAAAATCAGGTATGAAGACTGAGACTCCAGCTCCAAGTACTACAGATAGCATGCCTGCTGACACCATGACAAGCTCTACCAATATGATGGCAGGTGAAAACATGGCTGCTTCTGCTAATAAGATGTCTGATACGATGATGTCAGACAAGATGATGTCAGACAAGATGATGTCAGATGATAAAGCTATGCTACCAAATACTGGTGAAGCTCAAACATCAATGGCAAGTATTGGTTTCCTTGGGCTTGCGCTTGCAGGTTTACTCGGTGGTCTAGGTTTGAAAAACAAAAAAGAAGAAAACTAATCAGCTAAGGAAATAAATGATGGATAGTGGGCTGACTAAGGCTAGTTTACCAACTCAATCAGCAATCAGGACTTTCTTTCAATAGCAGATTAAAATCATCGTAAAACAATAAAAATAGTGTTATACTTAAAGCAGTATAGCACTGTTTTTATCAAAGGAGAGACAGATGGGAAAGACAATTTTACTCGTTGACGACGAGGTAGAAATCACAGATATTCATCAGAGATACTTAATTCAGGCAGGTTATCAGGTCTTGGTAGCCCATGATGGACTGGAAGCGCTAGAGCTGTTCAAGAAAAAACCGATTGATTTGATTATCACAGATGTCATGATGCCTCGGATGGATGGTTATGATTTAATCAGTGAGGTTCAATACTTATCACCAGAGCAGCCTTTCCTATTTATTACTGCTAAGACCAGTGAACAGGACAAGATTTACGGCCTGAGCTTGGGAGCAGATGATTTTATTGCTAAGCCTTTTAGCCCACGTGAGCTGGTTTTGCGGGTCCATAATATTTTGCGCCGCCTTCATCGTGGGGGCGAAACAGAGCTGATTTCCCTTGGCAATCTAAAAATGAATCATAGTAGCCATGAAGTTCAAATAGGAGAAGAAATGCTGGATTTAACTGTTAAATCATTTGAATTGCTGTGGATTTTAGCTAGCAATCCAGAGCGAGTTTTCTCCAAGACAGACCTCTATGAAAAAGTCTGGCAAGAAGACTATGTGGATGACACCAATACCTTGAATGTGCATATCCATGCTCTTCGACAGGAGTTGGCAAAATATAGTAGTGACCAAACGCCCACTATTAAGACAGTTTGGGGGTTGGGATATAAGATAGAGAAACCGAGAGGACAAACATGAAACTAAAAAGTTATATTTTGGTTGGATATATTATTTCAACCCTCTTAACCATTTTGGTTGTTTTTTGGGCTGTTCAAAAAATGCTGATTGCGAAAGGCGAGATTTACTTTTTGCTTGGGATGACCATCGTTGCCAGCCTTGTCGGTGCTGGGATTAGTCTCTTTCTCCTATCGCCGGTCTTTACGTCGTTGGGCAAACTCAAGGAGCATGCCAGGCGGGTAGCGGACAAGGATTTTCCTTCAAATTTGGAGGTTCAAGGCCCTTTAGAATTTCAACAATTAGGCCAAGCTTTTAATGAAATGTCCCATGATTTGCAGGCAAGCTTTGATTCCTTGGAAGAAAGCGAACGAGAAAAGGGCTTGATGATTGCCCAGTTGTCGCATGATATCAAGACTCCTATCACTTCAATCCAAGCGACGGTAGAAGGGATTTTGGATGGGGTTATCAAGGAAGGAGAACAGGACCATTATCTAGCAACCATTGGACGCCAGACGGAAAGACTCAATAAACTGGTTGAGGAGTTGAATTTTTTGACCCTAAACACAGCTAGAAATCAGGTGGAAACGACCAGCAAAGACAGCATTTTTCTGGATCAGCTCTTGATTGAGTGCATGAGTGAATTTCAGTTTTTGATTGAGCAGGAGAGAAGAGATGTCCACTTGCAGGTAATCCCAGAGTCTGCCCGGACTGAAGGAGATTATGCTAAGCTTTCTCGTATCTTGGTGAATCTGCTCAATAACGCTTTTAAATACTCTGCTCCAGGAACCAAGCTGGAAGTGGTGGCTAAGCTGGAGAAGAACCAGCTTTCAATCAGTGTGACCGATGAGGGGCAGGGCATTGCCCCAGAGGATTTGGAGAATATTTTCAAACGCCTTTATCGTGTCGAAACTTCGCGTAACATGAAAACAGGTGGGCATGGTCTTGGTCTTGCGATTGCGCGTGAATTGGCTCATCAATTGGGTGGGGAAATCACAGTCAGCAGCCAGTACGGTCTAGGAAGTACCTTTACCCTCCTTCTCAATCTCTCTGGTAGTGAAAATAAAGCCTAAAACCCCTTTACAAATCCAGCTATTCATGGTAAAATAGATTTTGTGTGAAATATCAGCAGGAAAGCATGAAGCTCGTCAACAGGTGTCTTATGATAAGTAACCTTGGCTGTTTAGGCGAAGGGCATCTGCACGAATCAGGGCTTTCTAAGTGACTATTTCCACCGAAATATTATTTATATCAGGAGGACATTCACATGTCACGTTATACAGGACCATCTTGGAAACAATCTCGTCGCCTTGGCCTTTCACTTACAGGTACAGGTAAAGAATTGGCACGTCGTAACTACGTACCAGGACAACACGGACCAAACAACCGTTCTAAATTATCAGAATACGGTTTGCAATTGGCTGAAAAACAAAAACTTCGTTTCACTTACGGTGTAGGTGAAAAACAATTCCGTAACTTGTTCGTACAAGCTACAAAAATCAAAGGCGGAATCCTAGGTTTCAACTTCATGCTTCTTTTGGAACGTCGTTTGGATAACGTTGTTTACCGTCTTGGTCTTGCGACTACTCGTCGTCAAGCTCGTCAATTCGTAAACCACGGTCACATCCTTGTTGACGGAAAACGTGTTGATATCCCATCATACCGCGTAACTCCAGGTCAAGTGATCTCAGTTCGTGAGAAATCATTGAAAGTTCCAGCAATCCTTGAAGCAGTAGAAGCTACTCTTGGACGTCCAGCATTCGTATCATTCGATGCTGAAAAATTGGAAGGTTCATTGACTCGCTTGCCAGAACGTGACGAAATCAACCCAGAAATCAACGAAGCACTTGTCGTTGAATTCTACAACAAAATGTTGTAATATTTTATTAAATAAGATAGGCTGTAAAGCCTTGAAATTAAGCACTTTGGGGCGTTTTCCCCTAGTGCTTTTTGATTTCTCTTAGTATCCAGCTATAATCGTCTATACGTAACTAGACCTGTATAGTTCAAAGTGATATAATAGTCTAAAGGAGGTGCTACCATGAATGTTTTAGAAAAAAACACACAGGTAAATTTTAAGACTAACAGAGACTTGTTAGAGAAAGCTAAAGCTATTATCACAGCGCAAAATCTTGATATGACAGCCAGTTTTAACTTGTTTTTAGAACACATTGTAGAAAATAAAGCCTTGCCATTTGAAACTCAAGTAGATAAAGAAAGAGAAGAACTTCTATCAAGGTTGCGTGCTGAAATTGCTCGTAGCTTTGAGGATTTAGAACATGGAAGAACTTACAGTCTTGATGAAGTGAGGGCTAACCTTGGAATTTAACGAGAAGGCATATAGCATCATTATCTCCGAAACGGTACAAGAACAGCTAAGAGGTATTAAAGATTATATCTCAGCTAACTACTTTTCAGAACAGGCAGGAGCAAACACAGTTAAGAATGTTCTTTATGGTTTGGAGCGTCTTGAAGTCTTCCCAGAAGCAGGATTTGATGCTGACGAAAGAGTAGGAGGGATTATATACCCACCCCACAAAACTCGATGCATCATTTTAGGAGATTACCTAGCATTCTATCATATTTTAGAGGACAGAAAAGCTGTCTTTGTATCAGATATTATTCATAGCAAGCAGGACTACATCCGCTTGCTCAAGAAAAAATAGCGCCTATATATGAACTGCACCCCAAAAGTTAGATTTTTTCTGTCTAACTTTTGGGGTGCAGTTCAATTGGAATGTCCTTATTTTTATTATGGGATTGACAAATGAGGTTAAGGTTCAGATCTATGAACTTAGAAAGCAAGTACAAATCTTTAATCAGCTTTCAAAAAGATTTTGTGTAGATGTTTCGGGCTAAGGTATGTGACAAGATGAATTAATCGTTATGGAATAGAGAGTGTTAAAAATGGGAAGAATCGTTACTATTCCCCTGAATTAAAACAAGAAATAATCAATAAAAGCCTATATAATAACAAATGTATTAAAACTAAGAAAGACTTAGCTCAGTGTAATACAGAACCAAATCTTATAGATAAATTATTTGTCTAATTTTTTAGGAATTATATCTCTAAACAATATCATTTAACAATTAAATTGTTAGATCTAGCTTAAATTTCTGGTTTAATTCATTTATTGTATCACTATCATTATATTCCTTAAATATTCTCATAGCTTTAGAACATTCTTTTTTACCTAACTTTATTTGATTAGTTTTTATAAGATAAATACCTTTTAGGAAGAGTAAATAATTCTTTTCAAAATAATATCCTTGTCTGGTCAGTAAATTTTCTAAATCATCTATAAAAAATTGAGCGTTATTTAACAAATTATTTTTTAATAATAATTCTAAATTAAATAAATATAAAGGAATTACTCTATGTGTTCCCATATTTGTTTTTAAAAAATGTCGTGTTTTCTTGATTACCGCTCTATATAATAAGCTTATGGTTTTAGTGTTCATAAAAAACACCGAATTATAAAAAATTTTCAGTTCATACTCCATCCAAGTATCTACCGAAAGCAAATACTTTATTATCTCATTGCATTTAGATGTATTATAAGGAAGATTTACAAGGCGATTAATCTGTTGTTCAGCAATCAATTTTATGTGAAAATTGCATAAACTTCTTTCCTGCTTTTGTTTTAGCTCTATTTTCTTTATTAGTTCTTGTAACAAAATGATATCTGAAGAGTTTACAGCATGTTCTAATTCTTCAAAAAAGCATTCTTTTTTGGAATAATAGCAATGAACTAATTCTTCAAATTCCGAAAATGATATCCCCAGGCGATTTAACAATATGTAAAAATGATCAATAGATAATTTTGTAATCCCATTTTCGAAACGAGAAATAGTTGACTCACTAATCTTATCACAAGCCAAATCTTTAAGACGAAAATTTTTTGAAATACGGATATCCTTTAAAACTGCTCCAAAATTTTCCATAGTATTCCTCTTCCATTTCTGCAAAAAATAAAACCTGTTTTTTTATTTGTGATATGATTATACAAAAATAAAACAGAAAGGACAATATGATTATGAAAAAAATTTTATTGTCATCAGTTGCTTTACTGAGCCTAGTGGCAACACTACCAGTAAATAGTCCAGTTTCTGCTCAAGAATCTATCTCTCCCAAGTCTTATAGTCACTCTAATGGCAGTTGGATTCAATCGAATAGCCGTTGGTGGTATAAACACTCTGACGGTTCTTACACTAAAAACGGGTGGGAAAAGATCAATGAAACCTGGTACTATTTTGATAGTGAAGGTTGGATGAAAACAGGTTGGTTTAATGAATATGGAAATTGGTATTATCTAGATACTAGTGGTGCTATGAAAACAGGATGGTGTTTGATTTCTGGTAGTTGGTACTATTTAAATACTAGCGGTGTCATGCAAACTGGCCTACAGACTATCGAAGGAAAACAATATTATTTGGCTGCCAGCGGTGCTATGCAGACAGGTTGGCACAATATTGGAGATGATACTTATTTCTTTGCTAGTAGTGGAGCAAGACAAACGATTAATCGCCGTGCTTTAGTTCTTGGTGAAACATCAACGAGAGCAGTACCTATCGAAGACGTTAATGCTATGGAAAAGGTTTTTGGTAACCAAAACTTTAGTAAAGTTGTTCGTTTCCCAGATAAAACTAAGTCCGAGATTATTGCAAAAACGCAAGAGCTTTTCAAATCTTCTATCGAAAGCGATGTGAACTATCTTTACCTTACTTGTCATGGAGGAAGAGACGGAAGAATCTATCTTGGTAGCGATGGTCAGACATTTTCAGGCTGGGAATTGGCATCTATACTGAAACAATATAAAGGTAAGTTTGTGGTTATGCTGGATTGTTGCTATTCAGGAACAATTATAGATGTAGGTAAGTCAGACAAAAAGGTTGCCTCCAAGTCTGAAGAAAAATTTGATGAACAAGCATTTTTGGCAGGATTTTCAACAGGAGATGTAGCAAGCAAGAATGGTGAAATGCTTGATTCTAAATTCCTCGTACTATGTGCCTCTTGGAAAGGCGAAGAATCGTATAGTGTAGTCGGAGTAGGTAGTCTTGCCACCAGATACTGGGCAATGGGTACAGGTTGGGATTCACTTCAAAATAGAATGATTTCGCCTATGGCAGACACCAATACTAACGGAAAAATTACTTTAGAGGAACTGTATCAATACTCTTATCCTCTAGTCCTTGAAGCTGCATCACAAATTCACGAAGAGCAACATGTATCAGTTTATCCTAAAAACAGTCAATTTGTTTTATTCCAAAAATAAGGAGTTAAGAAAATGAAAGTATCAAAAAAAATCACACTATTTGGTTTATCTCTAGCAGGTCTAGCTTTATTAGCTTTCCCTCATTCAGGTCAAGCCTTTGAGTTGGAAGAAGAATGGGTTATTAAGGGTGGGGTTAAGTATCAAGATGGCAAAATTCTTCGATTTAACAATGGCCATGAAGTGGATATCAAAGTCTTGGATTTGCCAAAAACTGAGAAAATCGAGTGGACGGTTAGTCTCAATGGTCAAGATCAGACTATCAATTTCCTAGGTCAAGAAAAGGACAAATCTATGGTCGGTACAGAGGGGCGTTACCTGAATTTCTATGTACCTTATGGCTATAGAGGAGATATCAAGGTAGAAGCCAAGAGCGGAAATGAAGTAAAGACCTGGTCCACTAAAGTAGTAGATGATGTATATAATGATGGCGGAAAGAGTGGTTACTTCCGTATTGACGAATCAAATGATCAACACACCTACCTTGATGCAAAATGGGACTATCAAACTAAGACCTACACTGCTACCTTACCAGAGACTCTCAATGGTCAAAAAGTGTTTGCTTGGGAAGACGACTATGTAGAATTGAAACTTCAAAAACCAGGAGTTATCAGTCATTCCTACAGAGGGGGAGGAGCCTTCAAAATACTTTATCCGATTCTAAAAGCAGAAAGCTGGCTAAAAAAGAATTACAGTGAAAAGTGGTACTATCAAAAACAAGGTCAATTAGTTAAAAATGCTTGGGTTAAGGACAAGGGAACTTGGTACTTTATGAATGATAAAGGAGTCATGTTCAATCAAACTTGGCTCTATCAGGGTGGCAACTGGTATGCCTTTAAATCATCAGGAGCTATGATTGCTAGCAATTGGCTATATGATAATAACTCTTGGTATTACCTAAAGGACTCAGGTTCTATGGCGACAGGTTGGATCAAAGATAGTGGATCTTGGTATTATCTAAACAACTCAGGTTCTATGGTAACAGGATGGGTAAAAGATAGTGGATCTTGGTACTACCTTGCTTCAACTGGTAAGATGCTTCACAACACCTATACACCTGATGGTTACTATGTAGATGCCAGTGGCGCTTGGAAATAAATTTTAAACAGAGAAAATCTACTGAGAAGGTAGGTTTTCTTTTTTAGTCAGTGAATAATATATAGTAGATTGAAACTAGAATAGTACATCTGGACTTCTAAAACATTACTAGAAATTGATTTGATTGTCCTGATTGATTTGTCCTATTTTTATTTCATTTTACTATAGAATAAAGTAGATCAGAAATTTAGCAGGGTTATTCTCTTTTACTAACAATCTGCTTACAAAAATTAAACAAGAGTATTTTAAAAATTAGACCCATTGTGAACTTTAGTAGTAAACAAAAATCTGGGAAAAAAGTTTTATAGTCATTTAGTTTTTAAAAAGCGTTCCAAACATTCAAAAATAGTTGGAACTTCCCTTAATAAATCCGTCACTTTCTTTTTCAAGATAGCCCAAGCTTGCTCAATAGGATTCAAATCTGGTGAATATGGCGGTAGAGGTAAGAAAAAGTGTTTATATTTGTTGTAAACGGATTGGACGGGGATGGTTTCGGGGATGAACGGATAGTGG